>JBEBDF010000088.1:0-7361 GCA_041157105.1 Bacteroidota bacterium
TGCCTTGGAAAAAAATAAGTTTGTGGGTTTGTGCATGCGTCAACTTTTCTCAAACCAATGGAAATTTGCGTTCATTCCATTCGCCTTAGTGCTAGGGAATGTGGCTTTGAACCTGACGGGAACCTATAAAAACTACTGGATTTATATTTTTATCGCCGTGGGTGTGATTGGATATATTCTTTTCTGGTTAATTCAATTCACAGGAATCACGCAATTAGCGCAATACAAGCAACTTTTCGACAAGTACCGTTACGAAATCGATAGCCGTCAAATCTTCATGAAACTTTCAGATAAAGAAGGCGGAATGATTAAATGGGATATGATTGTAGGGGCTTACAAGGATAAAGATGCTTATATTTTGGAAATGGGTAAATACCAATTCTTGCACTTGCCATTTAGCGTATTCAATAACGATAACGACAAGAAATTACTGGATAAAATCTTGCGCGACAAGGGGTTTTTAATTTCCTAGGATGGGGCGAATTCTAGCCATTGATTTTGGGTTAAAAAGAACGGGTATTGCAGTGACAGATCCCTTGCAGATTATCGCAAATGGGTTAGACACAGTTCCTACACATACTTTATTAGCTTTTCTTCAAAGCTATTTTGCAAAAGAAACGGTGGACAAAGTAGTCATCGGGATGCCTAAAAACCTCGATAACACCGATACCGATTCTACAGCAGGTGTTCGTATTTTTATCAAAAGCTTTCGAAAGAAATTTTCGGAGATCCCGCTCGAGGAACACGACGAACGATTTACATCTAAACTTGCCATGCAGGCGATGATCGCTGGAGGGATGTCTAAGAAGGACCGAAGAGAGAAAGGAACAGTGGATCGGGTATCCGCCACGATTATATTGCAATCGTATTTAGAGTCTAAAAGCTAAAAGAGCGGTCCATTAAAAAGGGCCGCTCTTTTTATTTTGTTACCACTTTCGCGAAGCGGTGGTAGAATGGAGTCTTACTTTGATCCGTTTTCGGTTTGTATTTACCCGTGATAATCGGAACATACATCACACGGCGACGGGATTTTTCACCCACATTAGGAGAAACTTCCACCCGGTGCCATAAACGGCCATCATGTATGGTCAAATCGCCACGTTCGATCTCGAACGCTGCTTCTCTTGGGTCTGGTTTGTGGTCGATGAATTGCTTCTTACCGAATAACAACTTCAATACCCCTTGGGTGTGTGTGCCAGGAAGTACGCGTAAACCACCATTGGAAGAAGGACAGTTATCAAGGTGAATCCCCACATTTAACATCGGGAGGATTTTTTGACCTAAAAATAAATCACGCGGGCTGTCTGTGTGCCAGCCCATTTGGCTGAACTTAGAATTGGGCTCATTGATGTAGTGATTGAAAACTAAGCCATCTTTTTCATCCTCACTGATGCGTCCTTCATAGGGGGCTAACAGTTCGATTAATAATTGCAAGCGTGGATCTCTGATTAATTCTGCTAAAACAGGGCTAAACTGATTCGTAAAGCACATGCGTTGAATCATCGGGTTTCCTAGGTGGTCTTTACCAAACTTTAAAGGAATCCCTTTTACTTTTTCAATTCCTTCTTCCAGCCATTGCTTCTCAATTTTCGCTAATTCCGAAATGAAAAGTTCTGCTGTATCAGGCTCAATAAACTTCTTAAATTGAATTACTCCATACTTCTTGAAGTATTCTTTCTGCTCTTCAGTCAGTTTATCGCCTAACGTAAAGGTTTTGTTTTCAAATTTCGCAGATGGTTTTCTCATAACATAATGGTAATGAATCCGAGGTGCAATTTACAGCAATATGAATGAATTATAGTTATGGTAATCTGATTTTCTATTCAAAATCAAGTTTTTGGCATAAAAAACACCGACCTTAGTCAATTGAATTTATATCAACCCCAATGACAAAAGCCCTTTTTATTGCCTTATTCAGTTTGATTAGTCTTACTTCTTTTTCTCAACAAACGAATAAAAAAGGCTCATATTATGTCACTTGGGGGTATAATCGTTCTAGCTACGCCAATTCGGATATTCGTTTTGTGGGTCCAGGATATGATTTTACGTTGTTAAATGCAAAGGCATTGGATTTCCCTACCCCCATTAGGGACTTCAAAACTTATGTTAATCCTGAATTGTTATCCATTCCGCAGTTTAATTTCCATGCTGGCTATTTTATAAAAGACAATCTTTCAATTAGTATTGGTTGGGATCACATGAAATACGTGGTAACAGATGACCAAATAGTTCGAGTGAGCGGCTTTGTTAATCCGCAAACTTCAACTCCTGCCATTACCGTTAATCCAGCTTATGTGGGGACCTTCAACCAGACACCCTTAGAATTAGATCCGGATGAATTTGTCCATTTAGAACACACGGATGGCTACAACTACGCGTCAATTGAAATCGAGCACTATAAATCTCTTTTCCAGAGTAAAAAAAGTCGTTTTGCAATTGACTGGATACGCGGAGTTGGAATAGGCGCCTTAGTTCCACGTTCCGATGTCCATGTTTTTGGTGTTGGTAAAAATAATTATTGGAATCTGGCAGGTGGTGGAGCTTCCTTGAAGACAGGTTTAAAGTTCAATTTCTCTAAACTTTTATTCTTTGAAACGACCATCAAGACAGGCGCGACTAAATTATGGGATATTCGCACGACGGGTCGTTCAGTTGATCATGCGGAGCAATCCATTTTTTTCGTTGAATTCTACGGCGCTTTAGGATTCACCATAAAAGGTTCTTCTAAATAAATTTTTAGACTAGACTAAAAAATACTATCTTCGAGTATGGTTACTCGAATTGCATTCTTTTTGTTCTTGTCTTTCAGCGCTCTTGCACAAAGTGAGGGACGTATTGAAACTGATCGTCCTGATCAAACGGAATGCCCGTTCATCGTAAAAAAAGGATATGTGCAAGGCGAATTGGGCTTTAATCGATCTACTTCAGAATATCTTTTCCCTACTTCCTTGTTGAAATATGGCTTAAGTAAGCGATTAGAATTGCGCTATGTTTCCGTATTGTCTCAAGAACCGGGAATGCAAACACGTTTTCAAACGGAGGCCGTCGGATTTAAGTGGGCCCTATTTCAGCCTTCAGGAATTCAATCTTCAGCTTGGATACCCCGCACATCTGTCATCGTCCATTATAATTGGGACCACCAAAACCGGGATTTTTCTGAGAAAAACTTGCGTGGCCACTCAATTGGTGACGTTGTTTTTACCATGCAAAATGATTTTACAGATCGAATCGGAATAGGCTATAATCTGGGAACGGAAATGCACTCGAATGGTTCATTTGAGGGGATATATCGAGTGGCCCCTAACTTATTAATTGGAAAGAGAGGGTATGCGTACGTGGAGGTTTTTGGGCGATTGCCTGCCTCTGAATTCGCGGATCATTCATATGACGCCGGATTTGCCTATTATGTGAATGATGACTTAAAATTAGATATATCAGCTGGCCAAAGTTTACTTCATCCCGAGGATTATTACATTGCCGTCGGTCTATCTTTTCGCTTTCGAATCATACGATGATGCGGACATTGGAGCAGGATTTCTTAAATTGCAGGAATGAGGCGTTTTTTCTATTTCTTCTGGGTCTTTTTGCTCGCTATCACCGAGTTGAATGCACAAGCCACACTCGTGGTGGGGGAGAAATCAATCACGTTAGAAGAGAATTTTTCTTTGTCTTTCATCATTAAATCAGCAAATGCGAGTATTGAGACACCCATTTTTAAATTTCCAGAATTGCCTGGATTGCGAAAATTAGGAGTTTCCAGGTCGAAAGCGACCGATATTCAAAATGGGGAGTCAGTTTATTCCTATACCTTCTCCCAATATTATCAGGCCTCTGCTACCGGTTCACTTCTCATACCACCAGCTGAGGTTATCGTTAATCAGCAATCCTTAAAAACTGAAGCCTTTGCTCTCCAGATTAGTGAATCAGCGCAAAAAGAAGAGGTAGTGGAAGAAACGAAGGGGCAAATAGAAGATCTATTTAAGGGCCAAAGTTCCCTAATTCTTGCCCTTACCTCTACGCAATTTCAGCCATTTGTGGGCCAAGGATTCACGTTGAAATTCTCCTTATTTATTCCAGATGATAATTCGACGCGCTACAGTTTTGATCGAAATGATATTCAAATCCCTGCGCTGATTCAGAAAATAAGGCCGAAGAACTGTTGGGAAGAAAGTTTTGGCCTACAGGAAGTAAAAGTCTCGAAGGTCGTTTATAAGAATAAAAAATACACTGAATATCGCTTCTTTCAGTCCACCTTTTTTGCATTGGACGCGAAAAAAATAGTGATACCTTCCTTGAGTTTGCAATTGTTAAAAAATAGCGAGAAGGTAGTATTTAGCTCGAAACCCATCGTGATAAGTCCCAAGGAATTGCCTAATCATCCGTTGAAAGGAAAGATTCCTGTGGGGGATTTTCACCTTGAAGAGACTCTTTCGCGGGCTCAAGTTCAGACAGGGGACACCGTGGTTTATGTTTCGAGTGTGGTGGGTGATGGAAATAGCATCCTTTGGGATTCCAAATTAATCGAGTCAGATTATTTCCTCAATTTCTTCCCAATTGGGACTCAAAGTTCCGTTTATCCCTATGGAGATAAAATGTTCGGCAATAAAACCGAGAAAATACTGATTATTCCATCGCAACCGGGTAAATTTGCACTGAAATCCTATTTTAATTGGATTTTCTTTAATACCCGGACAGCAACTTACGACACCTTGCGTTCTGAGGCAATTTTAGCGGTAAGTGGTCAGCCTTCAGATCGTTATTTGAATACGCAATCGGAAACAATGATGCTTTATCGGGGACTCGAAAAGTTAGCAGCGGATAAGGTGATAGGTTATCGCTGGATGGATTGGAAACAGATTTTTAATGCTTTATTAGGGCTAGTTTTACTCTGGCTTTTCATTTTGATAATTAAGGCCAAATATAAATAGTATGGGCAGTATTTACGGTAAAATATTTCAAATTAGCACCTTTGGCGAATCTCATGGCGCTGCGGTAGGCGTTGTGGTCACGGGTTGTCCAGCAGGAGTCGATTTCGATATGGATTTCATTCAATCTGAATTGGATCGCCGTAAACCAGGCCAATCGCGTATAACAACCCAACGCAAAGAAGCGGATTCAGTGGAAGTCGTATCAGGTGTTTTCGAAGGAAAAACAACAGGCACGCCCATTGCGATGTTAGTTTGGAATGGAGATCAACGATCGAAAGACTATTCGCATATTGCGGATCAATTCCGTCCTTCGCACGCCGATTTTACCTACCAAGAAAAATATGGTATTCGCGATTACCGCGGAGGCGGACGTAGCTCAGCCAGAGAAACAGTGGCGCGGGTGGCTGCTGGAGCTTTGGCGAAATTAGTATTAAACCAATTAGGTGTAAAAATAACGGCTTACGTTTCACAGGTAGGAACCTTGAAATTAACAACGCCGGTAGAGCAATTAGATTTATCTGTTGCAGAAACAAACGCGGTGCGTTGCCCTGATACAAAATTAGCAGAAGAAATGTTCACCTATATCGATGAAATCCGCAAGCAAGGGGATTCCGTGGGGGGCGTCGTTTCTGCCTATATCACGGGTTGTCCGGTGGGTTTAGGCGAACCGGTTTTTGATAAATTGCATGCGGAATTAGGCAAGGCGATGCTAAGTATTAATGCCGTAAAAGGGTTTGAATACGGTTCTGGATTCGAGGGAGTGGAATTACGAGGATCTCAACATAACGATATTATTGTTAAAGACGAAGCAGGAAAAGTAAGCACCGTCACAAATCATTCCGGAGGTATTCAGGGCGGTATTTCGAATGGAGAGCCCATCTATTTTCGGGTAGGATTCAAGCCGGTGGCTACCATTATGCAGGATCAGGATAGTTTGAACAATTCTGGCGAAAAAATTGTTGTATCAGGCAAAGGTCGTCATGATCCTTGTGTGGTACCGCGCGCGGTGCCCATCGTGGAAGCGATGTCAGCGATTGTGTTATTGGATTTCTATTTGCGCCATCGCTTAACGAAATTAGCTGACGTATTATGATTCCAAACGAGGATGAATATTACATGAGTCTCGCGCTTAAACAGGCGGAGCGGGCTTTAGAAGATGAAGAGATTCCGGTAGGTGCGGTCGTAGTTTGCCAGGGTAAAATCGTGGCAAAAGCCTACAACCAAACGGAAATTTTGACCGATGTAACGGCTCATGCAGAGATGATAGCAATCACGTCTGCCGCCCAAACCATCGGCGCGAAATATTTAAAAGATTGCACGCTTTACGTGACCTTGGAGCCTTGCCTGATGTGCGCAGGAGCTATTTACTGGTCACAACTAGGGCGATTAGTGTACGGTGCTTCAGAAGAGAAGCGCGGTTTTGAAAAGTTAGGAAAAGGAATTTTACACCCGAAGACAGAGATTGTTGGAGGAGTTTTGGCAAATGAATCAGAACAACTTTTAAAGGAGTTCTTTTCCATGCGCCGATAATTAAATGGTAAATGGTGAGTGATTAATGGTAAATGAAAAGCCAAACACCATTCACCATTTACCATTCACCATTTATCATTTGTAACACCATTTAAAATATACTATTATGTCATTCACCTTAGCCCCATTACCCTATGCAAATAATGCGTTAGAGCCGCATTTTGATGCATTAACGATGGAAATTCACCACGATCGTCACCACAATGCGTATGTAGCGAACTTGAACGCAGCAGTGGTTGGAACAGAGTTAGAAGGAAAGTCTTTAGAGGAATTATTTACTACTATCTCTACATTATCTCCGGCAGTTCGTAACAACGGCGGTGGTCACTTTAACCACGATTTATTCTGGAACATCTTATCACCAAACGGTGGTGGTGCTCCAGTGGGAACTTTAGCAAAAGCAATCGATGCGAAATTCGGTTCTTTTGATGCGTTTAAAGAGGAGTTCAAGAAAGCAGGTTTAACGCGTTTCGGTTCAGGCTGGGCATGGTTAGTAGCGCAAAAAGATGGTTCAGTAGCGGTTTCTAGCACACCTAACCAAGACAATCCTTTAATGGATGTGGCAGATGTAAAAGGCTTCCCAGTGATCGGATTAGATGTTTGGGAGCATGCTTACTACTTGAAATTTCAAAACAAGCGTCCGGATTACATTGATGCATTTTGGAGCGTTGTAGATTGGAACAAAGCGGAAGTGCGTTACCAAGCAGCTCAGAAATAATTGATTAGAACGGGAGGGTGAAAATTCTCCCGTTTTTTTCGGCTTTCTTTTGCAATTATGGAAGCTTTGCGTATTTTTGCAGTCCCAAATGGCGGTTGTAGCTCACTCGGTTAGAGCACTGGTTTGTGGTACCAGGGGTAGTGGGTTCGAATCCCATCATCCGCCCAAAATGCCTCAGTAGAAAT
>JBEBDF010000089.1:0-7105 GCA_041157105.1 Bacteroidota bacterium
AGTATGCTGCCAAATTAGGAGCGAAAGCCATCGCGCACGGAAGTACAGGCGCTGGAAACGACCAAGTTCGTTTCGACGTGGTGTTCAGAATCCTAGCACCTGAGTGCGAGGTAATTACACCTATCCGTGACTTGCAATTATCCAGAGAAGCCGAAATCGAATTCTTAAAGTCAAAAGGTGTGGTTCAAGAATGGCACAACTCGACTTATTCGATCAATAAAGGTCTTTGGGGAACATCCGTAGGAGGAAAAGAGACCTTGACTTCGGATGGTTATTTACCAGAAGAGGCTTGGCCTACGCAATTAACGAAGACAACTCCTGAGAAGATTAGCTTGGAATTCGAAGCAGGTCAGTTAGTAGGTTTAGATGGAAAGAAATTCCCAACTACTGTGGCTGCAATCCGCGAATTAACGGAAAGAGCGGGTGCTTTTGCGATCGGTCGTGACATCCACGTGGGTGATACGATTATCGGGATTAAAGGACGTGTGGGCTTTGAGGCTCCTGCCCCTTTGATCATCATCAAAGCACACCATTTATTAGAAAAACACGTGTTGACGAAGCACCAATTGTATTGGAAACAAAACATCGGTGATATGTACGGCACCTTATTACATGAAGGCCAATTCCTTGAGCCAGTGATGCGTAATTTCGAAACATTCTTAGCGGATACGCAAGGAAATGTGACGGGAACGGTTCACGTGACGCTATCTCCTTACCAGTTTATGGTGACGGGAATTGAATCGAAATACGATTTGATGTCGTCGGTTTTTGGCGCTTATGGCGAAATGAATAAAGCATGGACCGGAGACGATGTGAGAGGATTCTCGAAAATCGCTTCCAACCAAACCATGATCCACCGGAAAGTTAACGAACAATAACATGGCAAAGATCGGAATCGTAGGGGCCGCAGGCTACACGGGTGGTGAATTACTGAGAATATTGGTGAATCACCCGGACGTGCATTTGACCTGCATTTTATCGAATTCACAGGCTGGAAAGTTGATTTCAGACGTGCATACCGATTTATTGGGATCTACGCATTTACGCTTTGTTAAAGACCTAACACCCGTTGACGTCCTTTTCCTTTGTTCAGGACACGGCGAATCGAAGAAATTCTTAGCCGCAAACGACATTCCTTGGCACACGAAAATCATCGATTTAAGTACGGACTTCCGGGATGAATCTGAAGGCTTCGTCTATGGTTTAGCTGAGTTCCAAAAAGAAAAAATCAAATCCGCGACCAAAATCGCGAACCCTGGTTGCTTCGCCACTTCGATTGAATTAGCCCTTTTGCCACTCGCAAACGCCGGTTTAATCACCGAAGATGTGCACGTTTCAGCCATCACCGGTTCGACAGGCGCAGGACAATCGCTTTCACCTACGAGCCATTTCTCTTGGAGAAACAATAATGTGAGTGTGTACAAGACGTTTACGCACCAGCATTTGGCAGAGATTAAACAGACCTTAGGAACGAATAAGGCCATTCATTTCATCCCTTACCGCGGTAATTTCTCGCGTGGGATTATGGCGAATGTGTACACGCCTTACAGCGGGACGCAAGAGCAGGCCGAAAAATTATACGAAGATTTCTACGAAAATTCGCCCTTCGTTTTCCTCAGCCCAGAGGCGGTGGACGTAAAACAAGTGGTGAATACGAACAAGTGTTTTCTTCATTTACAGGTTCATGAGGGCCAAATCCTCATCAGCTCTGTCATCGACAATTTGATTAAAGGTGCTTCCGGCCAAGCAGTTCAGAATATGAATTTGATGCTGGGGTGGCAGGAAGATGCTGGATTGAGATTAAAAGCCATTGGGTTCTAGAGTATAGATTATAGAGTAGAGAGTATAGATAAAACTATTTCCTATCTCTAATCTCTACTCTATAATCTCTAATCTAAATAGACTAAGACGAAGTCGACTAAGTCACAAAGTGACGACTAAAGCTGCGGAGCAGCGACTAATGATATGCAACTATTCAACGTTTACCCCCTCTACGACATTGAGCTTGTAAAAGCGAAAGGAAGTACCGTGTGGGACAAAAATGGACAGGAATACCTGGATTTATATGGTGGTCACGCGGTGATTTCCATCGGACACTCGCATCCTACCTATGTGAAGCGAATGAGCGAGCAGCTTCATCACATTGGCTTCTATTCGAATTCGATTATCATTTCGGGTCAGCAAGAGCTGGCTGAGAAGCTAGGGAAAGTGTCTGGATACAAAGATTACACCTTGTTTTTGACGAATTCAGGTGCGGAATCGAATGAGAACGCTTTGAAATTAGCGTCGTTCCATACGGGTCGTAAGAAGGTGGTGGCTTTTTCGAAGGCATTCCACGGGAGAACGGCTGGGGCGGTTGCGGTGACGGATAATCCGAGCATTGTGGCGCCTATTAACGATACGTCGCATGTGACATTCTTGCCATTTAATGGTTTAGAGGGATTAGAAGCAGGTATTACGGAAGAGACGGCGGCGGTGATTGTGGAAGGCATTCAGGGAGTAGGTGGAATACAGGTGGCGAGTGATGCGTTCTTGCAGGCGCTTAGAAAGCGATGTGATGAGACGGGAGCTCAGTTGATTTTGGATTCGGTGCAGTGCGGTTATGGCCGTTCGGGTCAGTTCTTTTCGCATCAATTTGCGGGGATTCATCCAGATATGATGACGACGGCTAAAGGTATGGGAAATGGTTTCCCTGTCGGTGGGGTGTTGATTGCGCCGCATATAAAGGCGAGTTATGGTTTGTTGGGGACGACTTTTGGGGGAAATCACCTGGCGTGTACTGCAGCGAATGTGGTGCTGGATGTGATGGTAGAAGAAAAGTTGATGGAAAACGCGTCGAAAATGGGTGACTATATTCAAAAAGAATTGAAAGGCATCAATGGAATCACGGAAGTAAGAGGTCGCGGTTTGATGATCGGGATCGAGGTGGAACAGCCTGTGGGGACTGTGAGAGATGCTTTATTGTTTAAGGAACACATCTTCTGCGGTTATTCTGGGAAACATACCTTGCGTCTTTTACCGAGCTTAGCGATCGATCAAAAAATTGCGGATCAATTTTTACAAAGTTTAAAAACGGTTTTAGCAAATTAACCCTTGCTTTTGAACTAGAAATGTGATTATTTTGCGTTTCTTTTGTTCAAAACACAAGAGCAAAAAATAGAGTAAAAACAATTATTTATCCTTTATAATGGCATTAATTACAAAAATTAGAGAGAAGTCAGGAATAGCGGCGGCAGCGATTGCTATCAGTTTAGTTTTATTCCTAGTGGGAAGTGATATTTTCCAAGGTCAATCCTCTTTGTTCGGGTCTAGCTCACAAGAAGTGGGTGAAATCGCCGGAGAAAGTATCCTGATTCAAGATTTCCAGAAGAAAGTAGAAGAGCAGACTCAAAATTATACGGCTCAAACAGGCAAAGGTCCATCTGAACAAGAGGCAAGCATGATTCGTGACCAGGTTTGGAACCAATTAATCTTAGACATCGCTTACAAGAAAGAATTCGATGCGTTAGGAATCAAGGTTTCTGATGAAGAATTAATCGACATGGTGCAAGGAAACAACATCCACCCATCTGTTCGTCAGCAATTCACGAATCCTCAGACGGGTCAATTCGACAAGACTTTCGTTGTTCAGTTCTTAAAGAATTTGAAGAACTTACCCATCGAACAACAACAATCTTGGGATCGTTTTGAGAAATCAATCGCTCAAGATCGTATCCGTGCGAAGTATGAGAACTTAATGCGTATGTCTAACTACGTAACTCAAGCGGATGCGGCGAAGGAATACCAATCGCAAACAGCGAAGTTTAATTCGAAATTCTTATTCGTTCCTTTCTTTTCTGTGCCAGATTCAATCATTAAAGTACAAGATTCTCAGTTAGAGGAATATTTAGCGAAGCACAAGGATGAGTTCAAAGGAACGAACACACGTTCGATTCAGTATGTGACTTTCCCTGTGATCCCTACGAAACAAGATACAGTGGAGTTCTATAACTCGATTAAGAAATTAGCGAAGGATTTAGCGGTAGCGACGAATGATTCAGCGTTTGCTGTATTGAATTCAGATATCCGTACTCCTTATTTAGTTTCTTATGCAGAAATTCCAGAAGGCGTGAAAGAGCAGTTAGGTACCTTCCAAGTAGGTGGTATCTACGGACCATTTAAAAACGGCTTGACTTATTCCATCTACAAATACGGTGGTGTGAAGAAAGATACATTGTTTACGATGCGTGCGAGCCATATCTTGATCGCACCAGCGGACAAGTCAGATTCAGCTAAGGCGCAGGCGAAAACACGTGCTGAAGGAATTTTGGCACAAATTAAGGGAGGCGCGAGCTTCGAGACTTTGGCCCAAATGAATGGAATGGACGGCACCGCACAACAAGGTGGTGACTTAGGTTACTTCAAAAACAACGGTGGAATGGCTAAGTCATTCGAGAAAGCATTATTCGGCTTCAATGGTACAGGTTTAATGCCGGGACTCGTAGAAACAGAATTCGGTTTCCACGTAGTGAAAGTGACTGACGCGAAATCAAACACCAGCTATAAATTAGCAGCGATCAATAAGACCATCGCTCCTTCACAAGCGACGATGGATAAAGAATTTACGACGGCGGATGCGTTTGCGAATGCAAATGGCAACTTAGCTTCTTTCGAAGTGGCTTTGAAAAAAGACAAAAACTTAATCATGATGCGTGCTGATCGTTTAACAGAAAACGCTTCTGCGGTGAATAACTTAGCGAATGCGCGTGAGATCGTACGTTGGGCATTTGATGACAATACATCTGTAGGTGATGGTTCTAAGCGTGTATTTGAGCAAGATTCACAATACATCGTTGCTTACGTAACAGGAAAGTCTGAAAAAGATAATGTGAAAGTAGAAGACTTCCGTGTCGAGTTATCTTCTTTAGTTCGCAATCAATTAAAGGGCGAATTAATCTCGAAGAAATTAGCGAACAAGAAAGGTTCATTAGAGCAAATCGCGCAGGCATACGGTGCAGGTGCATTAGTTGAAAACGTTCAAGACATTACTCTAGCTACTGGTATGTTAAATACAGCGGGTCCAGATGCAATTGCATTAGGTCGCATTGCTGGTTTGAAAAACGGTAAGCGTTCGAAAGTTTTCGTAGGAGACAATGGGGTGTTTATCGCAGAGAAGTTAAGCGGTGCTCCTGCTCCAGCATTAGCGGATTACTCTAATTTCAAGAATCAAATCCAAATGATGAACACACAACGTTCTTCATTCTATATCAACGAAGCGATTAAAGAAAATGCGAACATTGTAGACAAGCGCTACAAGTTCTATTAATATTGATACATTTCGATTAGAAAAGCATTCTGCAAGGGATGCTTTTCTTGTTTAACAGAAGGATGAAACATTTGAAACGTTTTAGCGCTTTTTACCTTATTGGAATCGGTATTTTACTGATTGCGTTAAGTCCATTTGTGCGCGGACGTTTTGACCTCAGTGAGGATGGTAAGTTTACGCTGAGCGAATCGAGTGAGGCCATCCTGGAAAGTATCGATGCTCCCCTTTTAGTGCAAGTCTATTTGGGTGGGGATGATTTGCCTGGGGGATTTGAACGGCTGAAAAAAGAAACGCTGGACCTACTTTCAGACATGCAGTCAAGTGCCGGAGCGCAAATCGAGGTCGAGGTGATCGATGTATATGACGCATATCCTACTGAGGAGTCTCGGGCTGACTTAACTCGCCAACTGGATTCTTTAGGCATTCCCCCTACGAATTTGGTACACAAGGACAATGGCAAGCAGGTGCAGCAATTGGTTTTCCCGGGTTTAGTGATTTCGAAGGGTGCCTTGAAAACCGGTGTTCTGTTGTTAAAGGGAAATAAATTAGCGAGCCCGGAGGAAGCCATTAACCAGTCCATCGAAGGATTAGAATTCGAGATCATTCAGGGCATTCAACAATTGATGCCGCAGGAGCGCAAGAAGATCGGTTTCTTTGTCGAATATTCCACCACCCCGGCGATTGCCCAGATCGATCTGATTAATAGCTTAAAACGCAAATATGACCTGTATCCGGTAGACTTAGCTGCCTCTAAAACCTTAGACGGCCTAGACGGTATCTGTGTGCTGCAGCCTAGCCGCGAATTCAGCGAGTCGGACGCCTATAAAATAGATCAGTTTATTGTCAAAGGCGGTAAGGCCATCTTCCTGATGGACGGCGTGAAAGTGGACACCGTGGAAAAGCAGGGACTGTTCATTAGCCCTAAACGCCATGGCCTGGAGAATATCCTATTTCATTACGGCCTGAGGTTAAATAACAACCTAGTGAAGGATGCCCAAAACTCCGGCATGATCCCCTTGAATGTGGGTAATCTAGGTGATAAACCGAACATTCAACTGATGCCTTGGCCATCTTACCCACTGCTAAAAGGCAATCCTACTTTTATTGTAACGAAGAACCTAGACGCGATTTACGGAAAGTTCACCTCCTCGATTGATACGATCGCTGGAGTGGCGCTGCATAAAACGCCGCTGTTAAGTACGAGCAAATACTCGCAAGTATCGAAGGCGCCGTCGTTGATTTCGGTGAATTCGGCGGGCAAGGATTTTGACCCGGAAGCTTATACGGCAGGTGTTCAAACCGTGGGCTATCTCGTGGAAGGCATGTTTAGATCCGCATTTCCGTATGCGAATCAGGACACGAACTTTGTGGCGCAGGGCAAGACGTCCAGTGCGATCATCCTAGTGGGCGATGGAGATATCGCGTTGAATGAGGTGAATTATGCGGCAAAACAGGCTTTGCCCTTAGGTTTTGACCCCTTCATGAAGAATACGTTCTCGAACAAAGATTTCCTTTTGAATGCCTTCACGTATTTATTAGATGACAATTCGCCGCTGTTAGCCCGATCGAAATCGATTCAGTTGCGTCCTTTAGATAAGGCCAAAATCCAAGCAGATGGCACCTTCTACCAAGTCATCAACATTGCGGTGCCGCTTCTTTTCGCGACGCTGTTAAGTTTAGCCGTGGTCTTTTACAGAAAGCGGAAATTCAATCGGTAAATACATTCGCTAAAAGCTTTGGTAGAAAGCCTAAATTATTTTAACTTCAAGGTTTGAACGACAGCCTGTCGAAAACCCTTTT
>JBEBDF010000090.1:0-6791 GCA_041157105.1 Bacteroidota bacterium
AATCTGCTTAGCACCTACTGAAGAAATAGCACCAGTCATTTGACTCTTCTTTTGAGTACCATAACCCACTACGACTACTTCTTTCAAAGACTTCGTATCTGCAGCTAAAGTAACATCAATCTGTGCTTTTGTTCCTACAGTAACATCTTGAGATAAATAACCGACAGATGTAATTGTTAAAACTGCAGATCCTGAAACAGTAATCTTGTAATTTCCATCTACATCTGTAGCAGTACCTCTCGTAGTTCCTTTAATGGCAACACTGGCACCTGGAATTCCTAAACCATCCTCTGATGAGGTCACTTTACCTGAAATCGTCCGATCTTGGGCAAAAATTTGAATACTCAATAGCAGCAATAAACCACTAAAAAGCACCTTGGAAAGTAATTTTTTTCTCATAGGTTAATTAAAATTAAGTTGTTTGCAAAGTCATTTGGATCCTATCCCACAAGGCTTTGCTTTCTTGTTGGGACAGTCTTAAGGGTTTAATTGGGTACTTATTTACTATTTTTAATCTCTTAATCCAGCTCATTTTTTTTGGTAACATTTCAATCTTAATTAAGATTATATACCTATAAAGCAGGATAATTATAAATTTTACTCAAATATATCCTATAATAATTAAATATTAAAAAGCATATTCTTTTTTGGTCATATGATCTTTCATGACTCTAAGAGCCCCAAAGAGTAAATTATATACTGACTGTGGGTTAATATTCATTTGCTCTGAAATTTGATCCGTATCTAAATTTTCGAAATATTTTAAGGTAATGGCTTCTCTTTGGCGCTTACTTAACTTACTTAAGCTTTTATACATAGAAACATGAGACATATTCTCCTCCTCCACCATAATCAATTGCCTTTCAGGTGAGGGCATAACTTCCATAAATTGGTATTGATACGAATCGTGGTGATTTAATTTTTTTAATTGAGTTTCTAATTGACGAACAATTTTCCGCTTAATAGAAGCCATCAAATAAAATTTAACACTAGTGGTAGGACCTAAACTTGCGTGATTTTTCCAAATCTCCACAAATAAATCATGTAAACAATCCTTAATTAAATCCTTATCACTTGTAATTCCCATGCAATAAGTGTACAAAGGTTGAACAAAATGTGAATACAAGGTGGCAAAAGCTTTTTGGTCCCCAGATCTAAACTGATCCCAAATTTCAACTTCATTAATGGACTTTTTCATAAATCAATCTAAAATTGTACAATAGCTATATGAATTATAAATGGTCATATATCAAGTGTGGGAATATAGAAGATAATTGTATAAAAAATCAAAGAAAATATTTAATTTTTTTCCGTAAACGTTTACGGAAACGTTTACATTAAAAAAAACTTAAAACGACTTCACCTAAATCAGAAATATTAATCGTTTCTTTGAATTCGTGTTGAAAATCGAGAATTGTATTTAATCAATAAACCCCCATATGAATAAAAAATTAAACACCTTGGATGCCTCTATGCTCGTTATGGGTTCCATGATCGGATCGGGTATCTTTTTAGTCAGTTCTGAAGTGGCTAGATCCGTGGGCTCCCCTATTTATTGGATAGGAACATGGTTGTTAACAGCCTTCTTAACCATTACTGGAGCTTTTGCCTATGGTAAATTGAGTTCAGTTTTCCCTAAAACGGGAGGACAATACATTTATCTAAAGGAATCGTATAATTCTCTTATTGGATTCTTGTTCGGTTGGACCACCTTTTTAGTTATTCAAACAGGTACAATTGCTGCGGTTGCAGTCGCTTTTGCCCGTTATGCAGGTTTTATCTTCCCCGGAATCTTAAATGACACTCCTTTGGTAGGTAATTTTATCACAACTCAACAAATTTTAGCGGCCTCTCTAATTGCACTATTAACTTTTATTAATAGTAGAGGCGTTCAGTTTGCCTCCTTAGTTCAAAATATCTTTACCATCACTAAAATAGGTGCCATTATCATCCTTATCGTTATAGGTTTATACGTGGGTGTTCAAAACGAATGGATTCACTTTGAAGGTTTCTTTGCTGAACCATTTACAATGGATACTACAACAAATACATCCCAATTTATAGGTGGCTGGGAATTAGCCTCTTTATTCGGGGTGGCCATGATCGGACCCTTATTTTCATCGTCCGCTTGGAATAATGTTACTTTTGCTAGTGCGGATTTTGAGGATCCTAAGAAAACGATTGCCAAAGGTCTAGTCTATGGTTCTGCGCTCGTATGCTTGTTATATTTCCTAACAAATATGGCCTATTTGAGCATTTTGCCATTGAAAGGTGAAGCAGATGGAATCAATAGTTATGCACGTGGAATTATGTTTGCCACTCAAGATCGATTAGGAGCAGCAGCCTTAGAAACCGTTTTGGGCGGAATAGGTGCTTTAGTAATGGCCGTTTTTATTATGATTTCAACCTTTGGATGCAATAACGGTATCATCTTAGCTGGTGGGCGCTTATTTCAAGCCATGGCAAATGATCGTTTGTTTTTTAAGAAAGCAGCTGAAACGAATGAAAAAGACGTCCCTGTATATTCATTAGGAATTCAGGGGCTTTGGGCCATCTTATTGTGTTTCTCAGGATCTTATGGTGCCTTACTAGACTTCACCGTATTTGCCATCTTGATTTTCTACTTCCTAACTGTTGCTTCCGTGTTTAAAACTCGAATCATGCAAAATGAACTACCTGTATTGCAAAAGGTGCTATTCAGTGGCTACTTACTTTTATTAGTAGGAATTGCTGGTAATTTGTTGTGGGTAAAGACTCTCTCCTCTTCGATAGGATTAGGAATTGTCCTTCTAGGTATACCTTTTTACTTTGTCATGAAAAAAACTCAAAGCAATTGATTTGCTTTTAACCAAGTCGTTAAACGATCGAACCACAAGTCCCCACTTGTGGTTTTATTGTTTAATCCAAAGCCGTGACCCCCTTTTGCGTAAACATGTAAATCAACGGGCACTTTATTAGCCGTTAAACGCTCAGCATAGACTAAAGAATTTTTTAAAGGGACCGCCATATCATCGGCAGCATGAACTAGGAATGCTTTGGGTGTTTGGGCATTTACTTGTTCTTCATTTGAAAACAAAGCTAATTCCTCCTCCGTGGGATTCTTTCCTAGAAGACTAAGCGAACTTCCACCATGACCGAAGGATCTAACCGAAATAACAGGATACAATAAAATAGAGAAATCAGGTCTAAGATTTGCTCCAGGATGAATGCCTGTATAATCTTTATTGAAATGAGTGGACGCTGTTGCAGCTAAATGACCTCCGGCAGAAAAGCCCATAATCCCTACTTTGGCAGGATCAATATTCCATTTTGTTGCATTAGTTCGAACCAGCGCAATCGCCGACTGAGCATCTTGCAAAGGAGCGTATTTCTTTTCTATTTGTGCGGAATCCTCTGGTAAGCGATAATACAAAACCAAAGCAGAAACACCTATCTCATTGAATTTTGCTGCAATATCATAACCTTCATGAGATGAAGCTAAAATACGGTAACCCCCACCCGGACAAATAATCACACAAGTACGAGGATCTTTTGAGTTAGCCGCAGGAAAGAATCGATAAGTGGGTATAGATACTTTAGAGATTCGTTCTATTCCATCTTTACCTTTAACAGCAGATTGCTTATTAACTATTGGCTTAGAATTGGGAACCCCAGCGGGATATAAAGGAGTGAAATCTTGAGCCATTAAAGAGGTTGTAAAAAACAAAGCAAGTAAAATCTTTTTCATGAGGTTGAGGTCTTTTCAGTAGTAATTAACAAGACAGCTGATAAAATCAAACTACTTGCAAACAGCAATATACTACTTAAAGACTCTCCTAGAATAATATTACCTAAAAATAAGGCAATTATCGGGTTAACATAAGTGTAGGTAGACACCAAAGTTGCATCCAATGCTTTAGATAAATAACCAAATAGTCCAAAACCCAACATTGAGCCGATTAACGCTAAATAAACAAACACATAAATAGCTTTTGACGGTATATCAGCAAAAACAACAGATTGCGCATCTCCTCTAAATAAAGCTATTCCGAGCAGAATAAGGCCTCCAAATGTCATTTGAATTCCACAAACTTGCGTAAAATGATATGTATTCGCCTTCGCAAACTGAATATAAAATACGCCTATATTCCAAGCTAAAACAGCTACCAATAAGAACCCCATACCTTTGTAAAAGTCAATTTCCTTTCCGGGTATCGCTAAGTTCTTTTGAGAAGCTAACAAAATGATTCCTACAAACCCGATTAAGGTTCCCAATAATTTTCGATTGCTCGGCTTCCTTCCTGATATCCAAAACAATAACACTAATAACAAAGGACCAAATGCCATGAAAACTGAGGATAATCCAGAAGGAATCGTTAAGCCGGCTAAGGCCATAAATCCATTACCCAACGTAATTAACAATATACCCGCTAAGAGGTGAACTTTCCAATGTTCAAAAGTGAGACTTTTCCAATGACCGCCTAAAATAGACCAAGCTAAAAATAGAATCCCAGCTACTAAATTTCTAGAAAATGAGATAACCAACGGAGGTAAATAGTCCAAAAGAATTCGAACACTCAAAAAAGTACTTCCCCAAATAAGGTACAAGCCTCCTAGCGCTAACATAGTAACAAGCGAAATGGATTCCTTTTTATTCATCTTAATCTAATAAATCGGGCCTTCGTGACTGTGTACGTAATACAGCTTGCTCATGACGCCACTCTTCAATCTTCTTTTCATGACCTGACAACAACACTTCAGGTACGTCCATACCATCAAAACTCGCAGGGCGTGTGTAAACAGGAGGTGCTAATAAACCATCTTGAAAAGAATCGGTTAAAGCGGAACTTTCATCCCCTATCGCCCCTGGAATTAAGCGTATAATCGCATCAGCAGTAACAGCAGCAGCTAGTTCGCCACCAGATAATACATAATCACCAATCGAAATCTCTCTCGTTACATACTTCTCCCGAATACGTTCGTCGATTCCTTTGTAATGACCACAAATAAATAACAGATTCTCTCCAAGACTCAATTGATTCACTAAACCCTGCTTTAAAACGATACCATCAGGACTAAAATAGATAATCTCATTATACGTACGTTCACTCTTTAACGTTTCAATGCATTTTGCCAAAGGTTCCACCGCCATTACCATCCCAGCTCCACCACCAAACGGATAATCATCTACTTGCTTATGTTTCTTTTCTGAAAAGTCATGCAAATCATGAAAAACCACTTCTACTAGCCCTGCTTTGGCCGCACGCGCACAGATGGAATGCTCAAAAAAGCTTTTCATCAACGGTGGAACAACTGAAATAATATCAATCCGCATCATTCTCTGTATATACTTCTAAAAGACCATCAGGCAGAATGCTGTGAACAATTTGGTTCTTTTTATCCACTTTAGGGATAATCGCATCAATTAAAGGTATCAAAACTTCATGACTTTGATAAATCATTACCAACACATCTTGCGCACCCGTACTATAAATCTCCTTTACTGTACCTAATTCTCCTAGATTCGCATCAACCACTTGATATCCGATGACCTCATGATAATAAAATTGATCATCCTTTAACTTAGGTAAAGCAGATAGAGGTAAAAATACTTTTAATCCTACAAACTCCTTTGTAGCATCTAAAGAATTAATACCTTCTAGCGTAATCAAATTCAAATTATCTCTAATCTGTATATCCTCGACAAAATACGGAACCATCTCATTTCCTTGCTGTAAGAAAATCGCATCTAAGTCTTCATACTCATACGGATCATCTACATCTAAATAAAGATGAAAAGCGCCTTTTAAACCATGAGGTTTAGATAGTGTGCCCAATTCGAAATAATCTGTCTTTGCCATAGGTACAAAAAAAAATCATACAAACTTGAGAACAAATTTGTATGATTTTAAATGAATTCAAAAATTATTCAGCTGCTGGAGCTTCTTCAGCTGCTGGAGCCTCTTCTGCTGCTTCCTCAGCCGCTGGAGCCTCTTCTGTTGCTTCCTCTGCTACTGGAGCCTCTTCAACTGCTGCAGGAGCCTCAGCTACTACCTCGTCAACTTCAACACCAGTCGCTTCTTCTTCCGCTTCGTTTATAGCTTCTACTACGCTAGCTACTAAAGCTTCTTCAGCTACTTTATTTTTTGCTGCAATGTTATCAGCACGAGTGCTAGATACTTTTGCCTCAGCCTCTAAACGAGCCGCTTTAGACTTCGCTTTCGACTGCTGCAATGTACTTGCTTTCGTTTGAATAGATATCTCTTTCGCTGCTTTCCAAGCTTCGAACTTCGCATCAGCTTGTTCTTGCGTGATAGCACCTTTATTCACACCTACTTGTAAGTGTTTCGCATACATAATTCCTTTGTAAGAAAGGATTGCACGAACTGTGTCAGTTGGCTGAGCACCGTTCAATACCCATTGGATTGCTTGTTTCTCGTTTAAAACGACAGTTGCTGGGTTGGTGTTAGGGTTGTATGTTCCGATTTTTTCTACAAAACGTCCGTCACGAGGTGCACGAGCATCCGCAACTACCACATCGAACATTGCTAACTTTTTGCGTCCACGACGCGCTAATCTGATTTTAACAGCCATTATACATGGGTTTATGAGGGATCTCGTCCCTCGGGTTTATAAATAGTCTGCAAAATTAAACTATTTTGCTTTCATTTCAAACAAAGAAATAGAGAAAATAAACCGATAAGCCGAATTCTGTCGATGGTTACCCACCGTCCTATCATTTATCTTCGATAAACATCACTGTTTATCTGTAGCAATCTACCCACTAGCATCGGACGAGCCACCCTTTTGCC
>JBEBDF010000091.1:0-6656 GCA_041157105.1 Bacteroidota bacterium
AGCGAGCGCTTTTGCCCTTGATTGTGCTAGCGCTGGGATACGGATTTATTGGGAGAACAATTAGCTTTAATCAACCCGTAGCTACATTAAAAAAACCGTTAACGGTGATGAGTTATAATGTTTTTGGCATGTATTCAAACGAGTATGAGGCCAAAAAAGAGCAATTAGAGGACCTTAAAAAATTCATCCGCGATTACGATGCGGACATCAAATGCTTCCAAGAATTCTATTCACATTCGGATCGCAAAGCCTTTCACACCGTTTCCTTTTTAAAAGAAAAGTACCCCCATTACGCCTTCATCCCGCTAAAAAAGCAATTATTCGATTCTCATGAGAAGATGGGCTTAGTCGTATTTTCGAAATACCCCATCATTCACGAGGAGGGAGAACAATTCGAAAATTCCGCCAATGGATATCTATTAACTGATATTGTGAAGGACCAAGATACGATTCGCGTAATCAATTTACAGCTTTGGTCGATGGGTATTCGAGTGAACAAGGTGACCTCTAAAATACGCTTACAAGATTATACGGATGCGAAGAAAGAAGGACGCGGAATCATTTCCTCCCTCCGCAAGGGCTTTATTGAACACAAAAAGGAGATGGATAAGATCAATCGCCTCATCCAAAAAAGCCCTTACCCCATCTTGGTCGTAGGCGATTTAAATGAAACGCCATCCGGATGGGCCTATGGAACGATCAGGGAACGATTGAAAAATTCCTTCGAGGAGGCTGGATCCGGCTTTGGATTTACCTTAAATCGCAGCCCTTATTTAGTACGTATCGACGACCAATTCTTCTCGGACGAATGGAAAGCAGTCAATTTCCAAACCCTGCGAAACATCAAATACTCCGACCACTTCCCCACCGTAGGCCAATATATTCTACATGGAAAATAAGCTTTGGAAGGTTCTTGGAACGACTTTTGGTGTAGCTGTGACGCTGGGCGGAACCGTTGGAACCGGGATCTTGCGTAAACCAGGTCCTATCGCAGCTTCCCTTCACGACCCTAGTTTAATCCTAATTTTATGGGTGCTAGTGGCGACATATGCCTTATTGGGCGTTAGCTGCTTATTAGAATTAAGTTTGTCCATTCCCAAAGCCGGTTCCTGGTACATCTACGCCGAACGCGCATTTGGTCGCTATATTGGATTCTTAGTGGGCCTAACCAGCTGGCTAGGGACTGTAACAGCCTTAGGTTTCGGTTCCTACACCTTTAGTGAATACCTGATTATCGTCTTTCCAAGTCTAAGTCCCTATCTTGTCTATTGCGCCATCGGTATCCTTGCCCTGTTGTGGTTTTTCCATCAATTGGGCGTGGTCATGGCAGGAAAATCCCAAGAATGGCTGAGTGGAATTAAGGCCGTAGCCCTCCTTATTTTCATTGCCATCTGCTTCTTTTACGGAGGTGGAGGTGTTTTTCAAGAGCAGGCCAAAGCCCCTGCAGGCCTACCTCTCGCCACAGGCATCATGACCGCCCTTTTATCCATTTTCTATGCCTTCGACGGCTGGCACACCGCCAGTTATTTCACAGAGGAAAATAAAGATCCCGTTAAATCGATGCCAAAATCGATGTTTATTGGCGTCATTACCGTGGCCGTGATCTATTTATTAATTAATGTCGGTATTCTGTACAGTCTACCCCTCGAAACTCTGTCTAGTAGTAAATTAGCCGCTGCAGACGCAATGAAGTTGTTATTTGGAGCAGATATGGGTCGCTGGATTACGGTCTTTTTAATGCTCAGTATTTTAGGCATCTTGAATACACAGGTGATGTTCGCCCCGCGCGTAATTTATTCCATGAGCCGTGACGGACTATTTTTTAAACAAGCTGAAAAGGTGAACTCGGCAGGCTCCCCTACAACGGCCACTCATTTAACCGTTTTCTCCGCTTGTATTTTTTTATTAGCTGGCAAAGAAATTAACGAGCGTCTATCAGACATCGCAACCTTCTTTTTTGTGGCCAGTTATCTAGCGGGTTTTGCCTCGCTTTTGCGTCTGCGTGTCACAGAACCAAACTTGAAGCGACCTTACCTGGTTTGGGGATATCCCTATTTGCCTTGGATATTATTGATTATCTCTGCACTGTTCTTAGTAGGAACCTTGGTGACGAATCTGGGGAGTGTGGTGTATGTAGTGGGGTTTGTGGCGGTAAGCTATTTAGTATATCGAAAGTTTCTAGTTTTAGATCAGAGATTATAGAGTAGAGAGTAGAGATGGTTTAAATTGAATCTTTTCTTTTTACTCTATAATCTATACTCTCTTATCTCTACTCTACACTCTATAATCTCTACTCTTTTTTAGTGTATCGCTTTCAAAAACTCGACCACCGAATTCTTTATATCCTTTACTGGGGTATTGCCTAAATTAGATAAAATAGAGAAGGCTAGTGTTTTTCCTTCTTTGGTCAAATAATATCCAGACAGATCATAGGTATTCCCAAATGAACCCGACTTCGCCCAAATACGAACCCCAGGATTGAGATCTTGCACATTGCGCATCGTTCCCGTTTTACTTGCTTCCGGCAGAAGTGCACGCAAACGGTCCGGAGCCACTTCTTTAGCTAATAACTCTAGGATGTGTATGAAATCTTTTGGCCTAATTAAATTATAACGTGATAAACCCGAGCCATCTACCCAACGAATATCCTTCATGAATTCATTTCCGGGTTCTCTCTTTAAATTTTCAATTACTTTAGTTGGATCCCACCCTTTTTCAGCCGCTATCATCACCAATAATTGTTCAGCAACCGCATTATCACTTTCGTGCAACATAGGTAAATACAAACTATCCATTTTCCCTGCATAAAAAATACGAGCATCGGGATGAACTGCCAGAGGCATTGTCTCGATTGATTTATGAAGTGTATCGGTCAATAGAAAGGCCGTCATATCAGGCGAAGTAATGAATGGCACATCTTGGGAGCCATAGTTCTGAGTCTGTAATACCGGCAATTCAAACTGATTTTTCAACCGATTTCTTCTTACCTCCTGCGTAGTTCCTGTCTTAGCAACCGCTTCAAAAGCATCCGGCATAATTCGCCATCTTTTAGCTGTCGCAGAAAAATTAACCAAGTTCGCATACAGGGGCATGTCCGAAATCTCAGCAGAATAATGGTCATTATAATCATCCCAAGCCCATCCAGTGCCTAAAACAGGAATCTGCTTCAGGGGTGAACCATAGACTAAAACCTTAGAAGAAGCAGCTAGAAAATCGCGTAAAGCCGTGTTTTTGATAGTTGGATGCAGGTTAGAAATATCCCCTGTTCCCCAAAAAAAGAGGGTATCTTTCGTTTCACGGTATTTGAAAGAGGGAATTTGATTACCAACTATTCGATTTGCCTGTAAAAAGGTCAATAGCTTCATATTCGAAGCGGGCATAAAGTATTGATCTGCGTTTTTCTCGAAAAGCACCTTACCGGTTGCAAGGTCCTTAATCATGACTCCACTTGCCCGCTGAGCCAAGGTAGATTCGTTGTAGGCGATTTGCAAATGGGAGCTTTGGCAACCTACCAAAGCCAGCATGAATAAAAAGGCTAGATTTTTCATAAGATAAAGGTAAAAGGTTTTCGTATTTTTGAACTCATTTTATTAAAAGAATGCTGGTAGCTTTTGTCATTTTCTATCTTGCTTTGAACCTAGGCGTGGGCTGGTGGGCTAGCAAAAAGGTGCATTCTACGCAAGATTTCGTCTTAGCGGGGCGTTCATTGCCCTTTGCGCTAGCGACGATGGTGACGTTTGCGACCTGGTTTGGATCGGAAACAATTTTAGGTGCTCCTAAAGAATTTGTGCATGGAGGCGTTTTAGCAATTATTGAGGAGCCGTTTGGTGCTGCCCTTGGTTTATTTCTCGTGGGAGCTATTTATGCCCGAAAACTATATCCATTACCTGTATTGACCTTTAGTGATTATTTTCGATTGCGGTTTGGGGCTTTTTCCGAAAAGCTTTCAGCAATCATTATGATCCCCTCCTACTTTGGCTGGATCTCCGCCCAATTAGTTGCATTAGGGCTTACCATGCACCTTTTATTACCTATTTCGGTGGAAATGGGCATCATCATAGGAGCCTTATTAGTCATGGCCTATACTTTGCTGGGAGGCATGTGGTCAATCTCTGTGACCGACTTTTTTCACAATATAATCCTCATTGTTGGACTCTTATTTTTAGCCTATTTGTTGTGGGCCAAAGTCCCAGATTTCAACCAACTCATCGCTACCCAACCCAACCATTTCTTCCGAGCCATTCCAATAGAAAATACCTGGAAAGACTGGCTCGTCTATGGTGCAGCTTGGATCACCATCGGTTTCGGATCCATCCCGCAGCAAGATATTTTCCAGCGCGTAATGTCCGCGAAGAACGAGAAAATAGCCGCTAAGGCCAGTATTGCAGCAGGTGCCATGTACTTAACTATCGCATTATTACCACTTTTAATTGCCTTTATTGCGGTACGTTTATACCCCACTTTATTATCAGAAGATGAATTATTGATCCCCACCTTAGTGATGAAATTTACACCAAGGGCCATGCAGGTCTTGTTTTTAGGGGCACTTTTATCGGCTTTATTAAGTACCACGTCGGGAGCAATTTTAGCACCTGCGTCTGTGTTAGGGGAAAATATTTTGAAACCTTTAATGAAGCGTCCATCTGATAAAATCGTACTATTATTTATTCGGATATCCATTGTTTTAGTGACATTAGCCTGCATCATTATGGCTATTGAACGCCAAAATATCTTCGAATTAGTAGGAGAAGCTTCTGCTTTCAGCCTTGTTTCCCTTTTTATCCCACTCAATGCCGGTCTCTGGTGGAAACGTACGACTGCGTGGGGAAGTCACTTAAGCATGGTGTTGGGATTGGTTTTTTGGGGATATTTTCACTTCATCAGTCCCTCAGAAATTCCCGCTGTGTGGTATGGACTTTTAGCCGGATTGATCGGCTTGTTGTTAGGAAATCAGATTAAAGCCAAATCTGTTTAAGCGTCCCCAGATATTGTCCTTTCTTTCCGGTGTGCACATAATCTAGGATGGCATCGTTAATGGAAGGGTATATAGTTAATTCCACTATTTTGTCCACTGGCACCCAAACTAGATCATCAGCCGTTGTTTCACCTGCTTGAATGTGCGGGATTCCTCCCACAATATCTCCTTCGAAAATAAGGTGCACACAAGCGCCATAGTCATCCGTGGCATGCACCTGACCCGTAAAAAGCAAATCATGCACTTCCACTTCTATACCTAGTTCTTCCTCGCATTCGCGGGCAATAGTGACTGGAAATGTTTCCCCAGCTTCCACATTTCCTCCGGGTAAAGCGAATTTACTACCTCCCGGATAATCATAGCGCAGGAAAAGCACATGATTATTTTCGATGATGAGGGCAGCTGGTCTAATTCGCATGGAGTTTGTGAAATTTGAAAAGATAAATATACCATTAGATTTCCTAAATTGCAGTCAAAATGAACGTATAGCATGCAAATAAGAGAAATTTGTCAGCAGATGGAAGCTTGGGCTCCTCTAGTATGGCAAGAATCCTATGATAACGCAGGGTTACTAATAGGAGATGCCTCCAAAGAAGTGAAGGGCGTATTAATCAGCCTGGATTGTACGGAAGAGGTGGTAGAAGAGGCCATCAAAAAGGGCTGTAACTTGATTATTTCGCATCATCCCATCGTTTTCAGTGGTTTAAAACGAATCACCGGTGCTTCGTATGTCGAAAGAACGGTCATCAAGGCCATTCAGAATGATATTGCTCTTTACGCATCACATACGAACCTAGATCACGCCCCTAAGGGCGTTAGCTATCATTTAGCTGCTAAGCTAGGCATCACAGGAAACGTATTAAAACCGATGCGGGATGCCTTAAAGAGGCTAGAATATTATGTTCCTGCGACGCATGAAGTTGCTGTGCGGGAGGCATTGCATGCTGCAGGGGCTGGAAACATCGGAGAATACTCCTCATGCAGCTTCGCATCAGAAGGAACAGGACGTTTTCAACCTTCTTCGATGGCGAATCCACACACGGGGAAAGCGAATCAATTATCTGAAGTTAGCGAAATGAAAGTAGAGATGATATTCCCAGCTCATCTTGGTGGAGTTGTCTTAGCGGCATTAAAATCTGCCCATCCTTATGAAGAGGTAGCCTATTTCATCCATTCACTTGATAATTCGTGGCAAGATGTAGGCTCTGGCTTTGTAGGAAATTTAGAAAAGTCGCTTTCGCCAGAGGATTTTTTAGTATTTGTCAAAAAGCGTTTAGGACTTCAAGCCCTGAAACATACCGCTTTACCTACTGGATCAATTTCAAAAGTAGCGGTTTGTGGCGGTGCAGGAAGTTTCTTGATCAAAGAGGCAATAAAACAAAGTTGTGATGCCTATATCACTTCAGATATTAAGTACCACGAATTTTTTGACGCCGAAAATCAATGTCTAATCGTAGATGTAGGGCATTACGAATCTGAAGTCATGATTATTGATGCGATACATGATTATTTATCAAAAAATATTAGTAATTTTGCCGTTCTGAAAAGTGAAACCAATACCAATCCGGTACGTTTCGCTTAAAACGAGAGAGGTTAGACAATTCAAATAAATTAGAATAATGGCTACAGTTACCGAAACAACGATTGCCCAAAAGTTAGAGGCCCTTTTAAAGCTTCAAAC
>JBEBDF010000092.1:0-6463 GCA_041157105.1 Bacteroidota bacterium
GGGGTTACTGTTGGGCTTTGGCTTATCATCACTTATCGACCAAATTCCTTTTAATACCGAATCTCTTCCTACAATAAAAACCTATCCCATTAACTATAATCCGAGATTCTACTTAATTGGGGGGACGTTTGCCATAGTTACTACCTATTTTGCCGGTTTCTTCCCTTCCAGAAAAGCGAGTGGAATTGATCCTGTCATCATCATAAGAGGAAAATAAAATGAATAAGGTCGTATTAGAGGCAAAAGAAATCACTAAATACTTTCACGACCCAGTGACAGTGAAAGTTTTAGATAAAGTAAGCTTTAAACTAAATCAAAGCGAGTTCGTCTCTGTTATTGGCCGTTCCGGCTGTGGTAAATCTACCTTGCTCTACATCTTGTCCACCATGGATACAGATTACGAAGGCAATCTACTTGTTGATGGCATATCCATGCGTGACAAAAAAGAAGGCGAACTTGCCATCGTTCGAAATGAAAAAATTGGTTTTGTTTTTCAGTTCCATTACTTACTCAACGAATTCTCTGTTCTTCGAAATGTGATGCTGCCTGGCCTTAAATTAGGCAAATTTTCAGAGAAAGAAATTGAACACAAGGCCTACGAAAAATTAAAGATCTTAGGTATTGAAAACGAGGCCTTAAAAGACCCTAATCAATTATCAGGAGGTCAAAAACAACGTGTTGCCATAGCCCGTGCCCTAATTAATGACCCATTGTTAATTATGGGTGATGAACCGACAGGTAACCTCGATAAAAAGAATTCCGAAATAGTCTTCAACATATTCCAAGAGCTCGCAGAAGAATACAAACAAACGCTTCTTATTGTTACCCACGATAATGAATTTGCAGCACGAACAACGCGCATCATTGAGATGGAAGACGGACATATCAAATAAAAAAAAGGAGCTAAGGGTCATTAACCCTCGCTCCCTGCATTCATCTGTTCTATTATTATTTTTAGTGGTTAGGCGGTATCAAATTCGCTTAAACAATAGTAGGGATTTAAGTTGAGAGGAGAGAAAAAATAACTATGTGTATGTTCCATTTTCGAAAATCCGAACTAATCACTTAAAGAAACACCCAAATTAGGCTTATATATTGTTTTTTCTTTCTGAGTAAGCAGAAGGAGATTCTCCTACTAATTCCTTGAAGTTGACAAAAAAGGTCGTCCTAGATTGAAAACCAGACTCTAACCCAATCGCTTCTAAGGTAATTAGCTTGTCTTTCCCCGCATCAATTAATTCTTTTGCATGTCGAATACGCCAACGCATTCTTTGTTCTAGAAAATTGGATTGTTGTGTTTTTCTAAAATAGAAATTGAAATGATGAACAGGAATATCTAGGGAAGCAGATAGTTGTGCTAAAGAAAAAGTCGTCTTTAAAAAGGGTTTAAACTCTTCTAAATACAAATCCAATTTCGTCTCTATTTCAATTAATTTTTCAGCAGATAATTCATAATTAGGGACTTTTAATTTAGCCTCCCGCTCTGCATTTATGTACGGTGCATATAAAAATTCAGGGAAATAGAATACACTTAAAGAGAGCACCAAATAAGATCCAAGACCTAGGTAATTCCAGGAAGTATTTCCTTGATAGGTTAATTTAAAATGATTACTGGAAGGCACAACTAAAAAGAAATAAACTAAAAAAATAATTAATAAAACTTGAAGTATTAGAAATCCAGGAATCCAATAATGCAACATGAAATTTTTTCCATTTCGTGAACGAAAGCGGAAATAAATTTGGCAACTATAAAAAACATATATACTGCTAAGCAATAGCTTAACAAAAAAATGGAAACGTGCTGAAAAGAAAAATCCTAGCTGCTGCTTAACCAACTCATGAATGTCAAATTTGATTAATTCAGCTATTAAAATTTTATGCGCAAAAGACGTTAGAGAATAAGGTAGCATATCTAACAACTGAATAAAGAAAGGCAAAAGATGAATCAGGTCTTTAGGACGTAAAATAAGATTATCCTGTACCATTCCTCTGACATAAAAATAGGCAAGAGGATAAAGTAAGTAGTAAAAGGCGTCAAAATTCCCGAATAAAACAGCGACGATTTCCACATGCCAATCAACAAAAAGGCAGTAATGAAGCAGTGTGAATAATCCAAAAATGAGGAAATAGAAAAACAGGAAACGCTTCGGACTTTTGAAAAAAGGCCCAGAGGATTTTAATAGTAAAAGCAGGATAATGAAAAAGCTCATGAACACAGCTAGACTATGTCCAAACTTATAAATTTCGTGCATTAAGTGGTAAGGTATGAGTGGTTAAAGGTATTCTAACGAATGTACAAAAATACCCCCACAATCAATCAACCTGCCAGGTATTTAATCAGAGGTATTTTCCTCAATAGCCAGACAATTCCACCCGAAATCAACAAGCAAGCCAAGGCCGTTAATGGAACACCTATACTTGGATGAAGCATTTCGCCGTAAATACCTGCTTTGGCTAAATAAAACAAGACAATAATATGCACTAAGTAGATTCCATAACTATGAGAACTTACCCAATCCCTGAAAGGACTTAAGAAAAGAATATCAAGGTTTTGGTACCTGAAAAATAAAAATATACCAGCTGTTGCTAATACCACGCTAGGCGAAAAATTCGCATACAATAAACCATAGAATTTCCCACTATCTGCAGTAAAATAAAAAGACCCCACCATGGTCCACAAGGTACCTAAAAGAAAAAGAACCAAAGCTTTCCGCTTCATTCCGGACGCGAACTCCTTTGTAGATAAATAATAGCCTAAAACGAGATAACCGACATAGCCAGTGAAATCAGTCAAAGCAACCGGCAATTTTAAATAGGGAAAATGGGGATTATTAAACAAAATAGTCAGTCCCCAAACACCTAAAAAATACTGAATATGAGACTCCGGCGCTGATCGAATCCACCGACCAATAATGGGAATAAAAAGATAAATCCCAATAATCATGTAGATATACCAGAAATGATAGGACGCACCGTTAAAATACTGCTCCCCTAACCATGTTAATCCATCTGAAAAGCCGAAAGCCTTGCCGCGAAGCCGAACCTGCCAATTGAAAATGGTAAAAATCAGGTTATAAAAGAGAAAAGGCAAAACGATCCTATTAAAACTCTTCTTCAAGAAAGGTCCAATCGCTTCATCCCGAGGCAACAACAAGGCACCAGATAACATCACAAAAATGGGTACCACGTAGCGGTACCCACCATTATATAAATTTGCAAACCACCAATGATCTGCTGGCACTTTCGTAAATCGGAATAAAATGGTCGCAGAGGCATGAATCAAAATCACACCAATGGTCGCATTTACTCTTAGATTATCTAGCCAGCTAATTTTCATTTAGCTAAACGGTTGCTTGTAATGACGCTTTTTAGTAGCGGCATAAATCGCATTCGCGATAGATCCTCCCGTAGGTGGTAAAGCTGGTTCACCTAATCCAGTTGGAGCAATCCCATTATTAACAAAATAAGCGTCAATAACAGGAATCTCATTCCCTCGAATAAGACGGTAAGCATTAAAGTTATTTGGTGTAGCCACACCAGCTTGAAAACTTAATTTTGCAAACATCGCATGGCCCATACCATCAATAATGGCACCTTTTACTTGATTTTCAGCACCACTTAAATTAACTACTTCACCACAATCGGTAACAGCTGTAACTTTCGTCACTGTAGGCTTACCATTTACCACTTTGACTTCGGCAATTTGTGCCACATAAGATAAGTGAGAATAATAGACAGAAAAGCCTTGGTGAACACCAGATTTTTTCTTCCATTGTGCCTTTTCAGCTACTTGCTTGATGACTTCTTCGAAGCGATCGGGTTCATAAGTGATCTTACCTACTGGCTTCGTTTTTACTTTCTCTAAAAGTGCTAAACGCATCTCGATCGGATCTTTTCCTGCGGCCTCAGCCACCTCATCTAAAAAGGCTTGTTCAGCAAATCCTAAGAAATTAGTGATAGGAGCTCTCCAAGGCCCAGTGGTTACGGCTGATTTTTGATCAAAAGATTCAATCAACACATTTTCAATAGCACCTACTGGGAAATTGTCTTGGCGGGTAGAATTACCTGCATTTAAACCTACTCCTCTTAAATAAAAGGCCGTTATTTCTCCTTTCGCATCCAAACCCGCTTTAAAATGATACCGTGCTGCAGGACGATAAATTCCACCTGTCATGTCATCTTCCCGTGTCCACATTACTAAAACAGGCTTCTTGATTATACTTGATAGTTCAGCTGCTTCCAGCACAAAGTCATTATTAAGACGGCGACCGAAACCTCCACCCATTTTGGAAATTTCTAATTGAATTTTTTCTACCGGAATTTTCAAAAGATCAGAAACCGCTTTTTGAGCGGGTTGAGGAACTTGGGTAGGTCCTGCTAACAATACGGAATCTTTTTGAACATCTGCAAAGAAATTCATCGGCTCCATCGGGCTATGCGAAATGAATGGACATTCATACGTCGCTTCTACCACTTTCGCCGCGCTAGCTATGGCCGAAGCAAAGTCTCCATCCTTGCGCATCACTTGTGCCTTATCCGACTTCATGCCTTCATCAAACCATTTTTGATGGGTTTCTGTGCTCTCTAAAGGCGCATCAAAACTATATTCACATCGCAAACTAGCACGTGCTTGCAAAATCGCATAGGTAGTTGAACCTACAATAGCCACTTTATTTTTAAAGGAAACTACGTCGATAATCCCAGGCATTTTCTTAACATCATCTGCCGAGAAAGATTTCAAAGTAGCACCGAAAGGAGGACGCACTATTTGTGCGAAAACCATCCCAGGTTTTCTAATATCAATACCGAATAAAGGCTTACCTGTAACAACATTTTTATTGTCGACACCTTTTACACGTGTTCCAATAATTTTGTAATCCTTGCGATCTTTATAAGTCACTTCTGTTGGGACTGGTAATTTAGAGGCGGCTTCAGCAAGAGAACCGTAAGTCGCTTTTTGGCCCGATGGACCTAAAACTACACCTTTCGATGTTTTACAAGTGCTTACATCCACCTTCCATTGATCCGCAGCAGCCTGCATCATCATCTTACGAACGGTGGCACCGGCTTTTCTCAAGCGATCCCAAGAATGCTTTAAAGCACCACTTCCTCCTGTTAATTGACGTTCAAAAAGCTTCGTATCTAAATTCGCCTGCTCGACATGAACCTGAGCCCAATCGACGTCCAACTCCTCCGCAACTACGACAGGAAAGGCAGTCTTAATTCCTTGACCAATTTCTGGGTTAGGAGAATATAGAATCACTTTTCCTAGACTATCAATCGAAAGAAAGGAGTTAAAACGACCGGCTGAACCCACCACTTCCATGGCAGATGCTTCCGTTGAAAACCAATCAAAACCTAAGGTAAATACACCCGTAAATAGGGCAGTTTTCTGAATAAAATCTCTTCTGGACGTTTTCATTTCTTGATCTTTTTAGAGGCTAATTTTACGGCTTCTTGAATACGATGGTAAGTTCCACAACGGCAAATATTACCTGACATGCCATCTACGATTTCTTGATCTGTCGGGTGTGGATTATTTTTCAAAAGTCCAGCTGCCGTCATGATTTGGCCAGCTTGACAGTAGCCACATTGTGGCACGTCTAACTCATCCCAAGCTTGTTGCACCGGATGTTTACCAGCCGGATCCAAACCTTCAATTGTCGTTATTTGCGCATTAGATACAGCTGAAATAGGCAATACACAAGAACGCATCGGTTCTCCATTTACCCAAACTGTACAAGCACCGCATTGCGCGATACCACATCCATACTTTGTCCCTAATAAAGACAAATGATCTCTTAACGCCCACAATAAGGGGGTATTAGGATCGATATCCAGAGATACCTTTTTCTTGTTAACCGTGCAATTGATCGCCATAGTTTTATTTTTTCTTAGTCAATTCTTTAATTCGTAGGTTTCTAAATTTCAGAGGTGAACCATGACCTAAAAACCCAATATGTCCCGTTTTGTTTAATAATCCTGGATGTTCTTTGTGATCTGCCGTACCTTCTTTCGTAGCTAAAGCAATATCGCCATCTAAAATCACTTCTCCATTTAAAATCACTTTGATTTTATTTCCTTGTGCAATTACTTCCTCCTCATTCCACTCTCCCACAGGCTTCAAGAAACCCTGTTTTGCAGCGATGATTCCATAAACAGAACCATGGTACTGATAAGGTTGTAATTTAGCATACATCGGAGCCGTATTGTCCAAAATCTGTAATTCCATTCCCACATATGCTGCATCTCCTTCCAAAGGTGCACGAATACCTAGACCATTATTAGCACCTGGAGTTAATTGGAAGTCGAACTTTAAATGGAAGTCACCGTATTCTTTTTTGGTATACAAATTACCCTTCCCTCCTCTTTTCGGATCAATCACTAATTCGCCATTCGAAGGGAAATAATCCGTCGTATTGCCTGTCCAATTAAATAAAGAAGAACCATCGAATAAAGCCGT
>JBEBDF010000093.1:0-6424 GCA_041157105.1 Bacteroidota bacterium
AGAATGGCATGCTGTTGGTTACGCGTCTGAACCTGATAATTAGTACCTAAAATAGGTTGAATCGCCTTTTGGACATCCAACTCATTTGCCTCCTTTGTTAACATCACATCTACTTTGGAGACCGAATTAGAATCAGCTAAAGTCAGATCTCGCATCCAAGGCAGCGGGACAAGAATCATTTGATTATCAAACATTTGTTCCACTTGCAAAACACCTGAAGGAAAAAAGGTTTTTAAATTAGCTGCATCCTCATTTATTTGAAATTTAGCTAACGCCTTTTGGTTCGGATACCAAACCTCCACTGGATGGAATGCATCATCAAAATTCATCCCCATGGACATAAAAACTCCAGCTCCCACCATGCCAAATGTAATTCCTTCATTCTCTACCAAATAATCACCATCCACCACTTGTTCTCTTAATCGCCTTGATGAAATGAAAGAAGAATCAATTCCTTTTAAAGTCACCACCAATTGCTTCCCATTGTAGCGAATTAAAGCCTGATCTTCCAATATGGGTTGAACTGAACTTACTCCCCGAATTTTTGCTATTTGATTAAATTGAGCGGAAGTCAACGAAAAACGTGTATCTGACTTGGAAATAATGGTTAGATCTGGATCGAAGGTTTTGAACAAACCTATTTGAAAATCCTCTAAACCATTAAAAACAGATAAAATAAGCACTAAAGCCATCACCTCCACTCCCACTCCTATCATCGAAATGCGAGAAATTAAGGTGATAAAACTCGCCTTAAATGGGGAAAAAAAATACCTTTTCGCAACAAATAAGGAAATACTCATTTTAATCTATTTCATCGGTCACACGATTGGGAATGTCGCCATCAGCAGGTGGAATAACCAAACCTTCAAATAAGGCTTCGATTTTTGCGGCATAGGCAGCCGTATCATCCAAGAAGAAAACTAAATTAGGAATAATACGTACTTGCTTACGAATTCGATTTGCAAGAGCATTGCGAATGGCTTTGTTTGCGAGATCAATTTGATCCATTACAGCCTCACGGTCCTCTATGAGCAAGAAACTGAGGTAACAACGCGCAACTGAAAGATCAGGACTGATTTTCACCTCCGTCACGGTGACCATTCCGTTTCCAAAAATCATTTTAAATTCCTTTTGAAAAATATCACTTAAATCTTTCTGTATTTGACGGCCAAATTTTTGCTGACGCTTCGTTTCCATGCTTGCTCTCTATTTTCAGGTCTTTTTATCTCAAAAAACACCTGCAAATTTCATAATAATAATTGGAATCACCGTAATTTAGCGCTTCTTTTAGCCAAATATGTTACAATTTATAAAATCCAACAGCTTAATTTCGATTCTACTCTTTCTTCTAATAGGGGTATTTTTTGCTTTTCTGCAGACTCAGCATGGATTTAACTATTATCCATGGGAAATAAAGAACTATTTAATTGGGCAAAAACTGAATCAAGGATTTCGATTGTATAAGGACATACGTGATAATACCGGTCCATTTGCCACAGGATTTTACCAACTTCTAGATCTAGTTAACATTCCCTTGTCTTCTAATTCTTACATCGCATTTGGACTCATTTCCATTCAGGCCTACATCTTTCATAAAACCATTTCAAGCTTTGATCTGATGCCTAAATTAGGTGGATTAGCTTTTGGTATTTATCTATTACTTTTTCACCTAACTACAGAATTCTATGTCCCTGATCCGGCACTTTTAGGGCTTACCTTTTTATTACTTGCCTGGAAAGAGATTATTCAGCAACAAAAAACACTATTAGTGAATGACCGCGTTTTTCTAGTTGGATTTTATATTGCTATTGCCACCCTGCTATTCCCAGCCTATTTTTGGCTACTTCCATGGGCATTGCTCAGTTTATTGTTTTTTTCAGGTATTTCTATTCGACAAGTGCTTTTAATTTTGATCGGATATATAATCGTTTTAACGATTACTTCGATTGTATTTTCTTTCAGAGGAAACCTTTCCTATTTAGTACAAGTCTTTCAAAATTCAGCCTTTGAATTTCAATTAATCTCCATAGAGGAAGCAAAACAAGTATTATTGTTTTATTCACCAGCCCTACTCTTTGGGATCATTGGTTTATATAAGGTTGTGGGGAATCCAAAAATTCGGGCACACGCCCAGAAAGTACAGCAGACTACTTTAATTTGGCTATTTTTCAGTCTGATTGCCATCACTAATTTCCCAGCCTATAACCGAATAAACTTTGTTTTATTATTGCCTCCATTAGCCTACTTAGGCCTCAACCTCTTTTATTTAATTAAGAAAAATTGGCAAAGGGAACTCATTTTATTGACTTTGGTGTGGTCTGTAGTACATATTCATAGATTAGATTCTGTGAATAACCAGCATCAGAAAATTATTCCGATAAGTGGGCAAAAACTACTCATATTGGGCCCGGAAATAGAAGAATACTTACACAATGAAATGGCAGGCCCATTTGTCAATTGGGCTTTAGCTAAACCCCTACTAAATCAGTTGAATTCCTATAAAAACGTGATTATTGTTCAGGAATACTTCACGAAGGACCAACCCACGTATATTTACGATTCTGAGGGGTATTTTACCAAAATTGCGCAATATATTCCTTCCATCACAGATCAATATATGCTCGTAAGTCCGAAACTTTACAAAAAGAAATAGATTAGCAACAAGAAATCTTATTTACTCTGCCTTGGTGACGACCACCTTCGAAAGGCGTATCTAAAAACACTTGCAAACAAGCTTTCGCTTCCTCTAAGGAGATAAATCGTACGGGAAGACACAACACATTCGCATCGTTGTGCTGACGAACTAAAGCAGCCACTTCTGTATTCCAAGCCAAACCTGCCCGAATTCCTTGATGTTTGTTTGCCGTAATTGCCACGCCATTCGCGCTTCCACATAATAATAAACCAAAACTTACCTCCCCTTTTTCTACCGCATCTGCTACAGGATGTGCAAAATCTGGATAATCCACGGAATTAGCAGAATAGGTACCACAATCTTGAACATTGATGCCCTTAGCCTCTAAAAAAGCGATCAAATCATTCTTGTAATCAAAACCAGCGTGGTCACCGCCTACCGCGAAACTTAAGGGAGCATTCATAAAATTGTAATTTATTTTTTGCAAAGGTAAAAGGATTAGTCCTACATTTAGGAAACAAATAGTAAAAATATGACAGAGAAAAACTGGAAAGAGGAAGAAGAGAAAATCAAAGAAGCCTTTGGTGACAAAACCTGGGCTCAGATTAAATCAGAGGAGTCTTGGCGTATTTTCAAGATTATGAGTGAGTTCGTAGAGGGTATAGATAAATTAGCTAAAATCGGCCCCTGTGTATCCATTTTTGGATCTGCTCGAACTAGCCCCGAAAATCCCTATTACAAGATAGCAGAAGAAATTGCCGCTAAATTAGTTCGCCACGGCTATGGTGTCATTACTGGTGGAGGACCCGGAATTATGGAAGCAGGAAACAAAGGAGCAGCCAGCGAACGAGGCCGCAGCGTAGGTTTGAATATCGAATTACCCTTTGAACAAAAGCCGAATTCCTATATCGATTCAGACAAAAATATAAATTTCGACTTCTTCTTTGTGCGCAAAGTGATGTTCGTGAAGTATTCCCAAGGATTTATTATCATGCCGGGTGGGTTCGGAACCTTGGATGAGATGTTCGAATCATTAACCCTCATTCAAACTCATAAAATAGGCCGATTCCCGGTTGTATTAGTCGGAAAAGACTATTGGGGAGGATTAATCGACTGGATGAAAAAGACGATGGTGGCCGCTGGAAATATTCACGAAGAAGATTTAGAATTGTTCGCCCTTGTAGACACCCCAACAGAAGCGGTTCGCGTAATTGACGATTTCTATGCGAAGTACTTATTGAAACCTAATTTTTAGCTTTTAGCAAAAAAGGTTTTAATATCTGCCAAAGACAAGGCATTCAAGGTTAACTCCTTTAGAAGGCCTCCTTTACGCCCCACTTTCACCCCCCATTCCATATCCTGTATTCCGGCTATAGCATGGGCATCTGGGTTAATGGAAACAAACACTCCTTTATCCATCGCCTCATAGATATGACGCCAGTCCAAGTCCAATCGATACGGACTGGCATTTAATTCAATAGAAACTCCATTTGCTTTACAGGCATCGAGGATCTTCGACATGTGTAAAGGAAATCCGGGTCTAGCTAACAATAATCGGCCGGTCGGGTGCCCTAGAATAGAGGTGTAGGGATTTTCAATGGCTTTCATTACCCTAGGCATCGCTTTCTCTAAATCCATGGTTAAACCTGCATGAACGGAGGCCACCACATAGTCAAATGAGGCCAAAACCGAGGCATCATAATCCAAACTTCCATCCGGCAAGATATCTGATTCGATTCCTTTTAATACCTTAAAATCAATCCACTGTGCATTTAATTGATCTATTTCTTCGTGTTGACGAATCACATCCTCCTCTTTCAACCCACCCGCATAGGCTGCATATTTTGAGTGATCAGCGATACCAAAATAACTCAAACCTAAAGCCCGACAGGCTTCAGCCATTTCTGCCAAGGTATTCTTTCCATCAGAGTAGGTAGAGTGATTATGTAAACATCCACGCAAATCAGCATGTTGAATCAAGGCTTTATCCCCGTGTTTTGCACACCAATCAAATTCCTGTAAGCCTTCCCGCATCTCAGGCACGATATAGGGCCTATTTTGAGAATCATAAATCACTTTTTCATCTGATATCTCTTTCCCCTCAAAACGCTCATAATAATTCACTTGAGCTAAATGGTCCGCAGAAGCAGATATAGAGAAAAGTTTCGTTACAAACTCCGCGGAGGATGCAAAATTTATCTCAATAGGTATCAAGTGACCCTTCGCAAAACCTCTCCATGTAAAAGGTGAGGATTCTTTCAAATCTTCCTCCAGCATACCAACTGATTGCAATAAAACAGAAGCACCAAAAAGATCATCCGTCTCCACTAAAAAAACGAGTGAATTAATAACCTCGCAATGACGGCGCAATTCACCAGCGATAGCGACTTTACTAAAATAGGCACTAATTTTTTGTACGATTTCATCCGCTAAATCCTGGGCCTTATTGATTCGTAATTTACTCGAATTGGACTTGATGAAATGGATATTCAGTGTAACACTTTCCACTACTGCACCACCAAATCCCTTTAAATTCGCTAAACGACCATCCTCGCAGGCAGCTAATAAATCGTCGATTTCTGTAATTTGTAATTCTTGCCAAATAGTCCTCACCTTTTTAGGACCCAAACCCTTAATTTTCAATAGGGTAAGTAATCCTGGTGGCGTTTGCTCTATAATTTGCTCTAAATCAAGACAAGTACCTGAGGTAGCAACGTCTTTGACAATTTGGACAACCACTTTTCCTACGCCTGGAATAGCTAATAATTCCACTTCTGACAAAGAAGAAATTAGACCCGGAAATTTATCGAGACCACGAGCGGCAAAAGCTACATTTTTACTCTTAAATTCATTTACACCATGTAAATCCCATAGCTTAACTAGTAACTCTAGCGCATCGACGATTTGATCATTATCCATAGACAAATATAAACTAAAATAATGTGGCTCCCTCTTTCGCTAATAACCATTCTTTCCGCCATAATCCGCCACTATATCCGACGAGTTTGCCCGTGGAACCGATGACGCGGTGGCAAGGATGGAAGAGTAAAATCGGATTTTGGCCATTTGCATTTCCAACTGCCTGAGCTCCTTTCGGCATTTCTAGGCGTTTTGCTATTTCAGCATAAGTAGCAGTGGAGCCTGCAGGGATTTCTGTCAAAGCCTTCCATACTTTTTGTTGAAAGGGTGTTCCGATGGACGGATCCATCCGATAATTTTGTAGTATACCTGTTTCAAAATAGGATTGTAAATACCCTTTAATTTGCTGAATTTCAACAGGATGATGCAAGATTTCAACTTCTTTTTGCTCCACAAAATGACACGAGCGCAAACCTGCATCTGCTAATTCTATGTGTAAAATTCCAATCGGACTAGTGAAATAAAATTCTGAGTTTGCCATTTGACCTCAATTTCCCACAAAAAATGGTAAATTTCCAATAATTAAGAGGCTATTATTGGAAATTTTGAAAATTATCAATGATTTAGAAAATCAAAACAAAAATAAAATTCTAAATTAAATTCAAATCAAGCATTTTAACCTACCATAACCATGAATTTCTCCTTTAACAACTACAATACGGAAGGTTTTTACGATGAAATGTTCGACGAGAACGGGGGCGTGCGCGCTGGTTATGAACACTTTAAAGAACGCGTCGAACAACTCTCTAAAGAAGAATTCTTACGTCGACAACAGTCAGCTGAAAGAGCCTTAATGGCCATGGGAATCACGTTTAATGTGTACTCAGAAAATGAAGGAACGGAACGTATCATGCCAGTGGATATCATCCC
>JBEBDF010000094.1:0-6198 GCA_041157105.1 Bacteroidota bacterium
TTTGAAGAAATCTTTAGAAGAAGCTGGTGCTGAAGTTGAATTGAAGTAATTCAACCTTACCTATCTTACGAAAAAAGGGAATGGCAACATTCCCTTTTTTTTGTTTAAACCCGTATCTTTGTCCCCTAATTTCCCCTTTATTCTATGCACAATCTGATCAAAATGCTTCCTGATGCTATCGCAAATCAAATTGCGGCGGGTGAGGTAGTGCAGCGACCAGCCTCTGTGGTGAAAGAATTAATGGAAAATTCGATCGATGCGGGAGCAACCTTCGTACAATTGATCGTCAAAGAAGCCGGTAAAGTGAGCATTCAAGTCATCGACGATGGCAAAGGGATGTCCTCACAGGACGCGCTGATGTGTTTTGAACGACATGCCACCTCGAAGATTAGCAAGGCCGAAGACCTTTTTGCGATTCGGACGATGGGATTTCGGGGGGAGGCTTTGGCATCCATTGCATCCGTATCCCAAGTAGAATTAAAGACAAGAAGAGAAGACGACGAGTTAAGCACCTTAATCCGCATGGAAGCCTCGGTTCGCAAGGCCAACGAACAGGTATCCGCTCCTAAGGGGACTTCAATTCTCGTTAAAAATCTATTCTACAATATCCCGGCTAGGCGCAATTTCCTAAAATCCAATCCAGTGGAAATGCGTCATATTTTAGACGAATTCCAACGCATTGCCTTAGCGAATCCAGAAATCAAGTTCTCTCTCATTCAAAATGAGCAGGAAACCTATTCCCTTCCGGTGGAAAAACTAGGCAAGCGAATTGTTGATTTATTTGGAAAAACCTACCGAGAACAACTAGCCGCTTGCGAGGAAAACACGAACTATGTCAGCATTAAAGGCTATGTAGGACGCCCAGAATACGCGAAAAAGACCAGAGGAGAGCAATTCTTCTTTGTGAACAATCGCTTTATTAAGAGTTCGTATTTGCATCACGCGGTAATGAGCGCCTATGAACGTTTAGTACCAGAGGGGACTTTCCCTTTTTACGTGTTGTTCTTAACTATAGACCCCTCTCACATTGATATCAATGTCCATCCGACGAAGACGGAGATTAAGTTTGATGATGAACGTTCGATCTATGCCATTTTACAGGCGGCCATTCGGAAGACGCTTAGCCTGAACCATTTGATTCCATCTTTGGATTTCGATGCGAATGTCAATTTTCGAAATCCTTCCGGGGAGTCTGGGTCTAATGGAACAAGTGCGTTTTCTTCGTTTTCAGGGACGAATTCGCAACGACCTGTTCAAGATGCTTGGAGGAAGCTTTACGAGGGCTTAAATGACAATATTGAGGCTTTTGAACGGGGCAATGTAGCTGATCCCTCTACAAATTTGTTTAGCGAGAACTCTGCGACGATTCAAAGCAAGGCAAACACCTGGACATCGGAGAGTTCTACGCCTTCTAATTTCCAAGCGATTCAAATTCTAAACAAGTATCTAGTGGTGACTCTTTCTGGAGGCATGCTGCTAATCGATCAGAAAAAAGCGTATCAACGCATTCTATTTGAACAGTTTTCTGAGAATTTGGTGAAAAAAAATGGCGTTTCACAGCAGTTATTGTTCCCTCAGATTTTGCGCATCAATCCAGCTGACTCCGTACTGCTGGAGGAAATTATGGTAGACATCACTGATTTAGGCTTTGGCCTAACAAAGGATTCAGAAGAAAATTACTGGATTCAAGGTGTTCCGGCAGGAATAGGTGAGGAGGATGGACAGAACTTATTAGAAGGTATTTTAGAACAAGTGAAGAATGAAGCGTCGGATTTAGGCCAAAACCATTCCGAAAAAATCGCTCGCATTTTAGCTAATCGAGCTGCGGTGCGTTATCAATCAAAAAAATTAATAGCGGAAGAAATGTCCGCACTGGTTGAGCAATTATTTGCTAGCACGAATCCGTCTTATACTCCTAACGGTGAGATTATCAGTCGTCAATTAAGCGAGTCTGATATCAGTCAATTAATTGGCTAATTCTTTCGCACGATCTTTTGCTGCAATTATCCCTTTTTGTAAGCCTTCAGCTACTGCGCTTTCTTTAAAAGACTTTAAGGCAGCTTCCGTTGTTCCTCCTTTAGAGGCAACCGCCTGAATCAACTCGTCTAATGTTTTGTCGCTGGTTTGCATCAAATGATAAGAACCCAGCATCGTTTGTTTGACTAACAGCGAGGCCATGGCTGGCTCAAAACCCATCTTCACCCCTGCATCAATCATCGCTTTAATCAAGTAAAAGAAATAAGCAGGACCACTACCACTTAAACCTGTTACCGCGTCCAATAAACTTTCTTCTTCTAAAAATACGGCACGACCCGTTGAATTGATTAAGTTTTCCACCTTTCGAATATCTGAAAGGCCTACGGCAGATGCGGCCGCAAAAGCAGTCATTCCCATTCCCAATAAGGCTGGCGTATTAGGCATCGCACGAACCACTAAATCATGTGATAAACTAGACTGAATGCTCGCAATCGGAATCCCAGCCATAATGGACAAAACGATTTGGTCAGGTTGAATAAACCGAGCTAATTCTGTTGAAACAGATGGATAATCTTGAGGCTTTACTGACAAGATGATTAAATCCGCAGTAGACACCTTCTCCGAGATAGTATCGACAACGATTCCCGTTTTTTGCTGTTGCAAAATATCGCCACGTTCCTTATTTTTTTCAATCAGAATCAAATTGTCCTTGGCAACAAGATTATATTGAATGAAGGAATTAGCGAAAGCCATCCCCATATTACCACAACCTATGATCGCTATTTTCATTTTACTTATCCTTAAATAATTGGGCCAAATACTGGTCTAATGCGGCTCCTCTCAATCCTTTGGCAATAATCCGACCCTCTTTATCTAATAGAAAAGTCTGCGGAATCGAATTCACTTGGTAAGCCTGAGCCCCCTCAGAGCTCCAATACTTTAAATCAGAAACGTGTTTCCACACTAATTTATCGGTTTCAATGGCTTTCAACCAGGCCTCTCTATTTTGATCAAGACTGACGCCAAAAATCTCAAAACCTTTGTCTTTATAAGTTGCATAAGTTTTAACCACGTTTGGATTTTCTCTTCGACAAGGCCCACACCAGCTCGCCCAGAAATCAATAAGTACATACTTCCCGCGCAAAGAACTTAAGGCTAAATTAGGTCCAGCCGGTGTTGCAAGATTAATTTCAGGTGCCATTGCTCCTTCATTCACCCCCCTAAGTCGATTCAGATTATTTACAAACTGAAGCACCTGAGGATGAGTAGGCCTAGCCTTGTATAATGTATTAGCTATTTCCATCAACGAGGCCATCTCCTGTTCTGCAGGCAAAAAATTAGTCGCCCATAGTGCTACTAAATGACTGCCCATCTGCGGAATCAAGGCTTTAATTTTAGCTGAACTAGCAGCCTGAGCCTTTGTAAACTCTGCCTGAATTCGTTTTTCTTGCTTTTGATCAACCTGAATTTCCTGATTCCACTTCCGAACCTTTATCTCCATTTCCTTCGAAATGGCCATCAATTCAAGCATAAATTTCACATTCGGATAATCTCCTTTCATCGTGAAGGCACTCTTGCCTTCCTCATCATTAATCCCATCAGCGACGATATCAATCGTTTCACCCCCTTCTAATATGACTAACACTTTTTGTGGCTTAGGCGTATCAAAAAAATTAACTAAATAGAAGGCCCCCTGATCTCTCACTTGTCCCTTGAAAGTAACTTTATTTTGAGCTGAGGGACTTGCTGAGTCAATTTTGACCATTTTACCTAGTTCATTAATATATTCCAAATAGATTTTCTTCCCTGGAACAACCGTCTTAGACTCAACTCGCAACTCAAAATTTTGCGCCTGTATCGCCGTCGTAAATAATAAAAATAGGATTCCGATTAATCTCATTTATGCTTTAGCTAGTTCTTCTGTCATTAATTGATTTACGCGCTTAGGATCGGCCGTGCCTTTTGATTTCTTCATCACCTCTCCGATGAATAAAGCTATCAATCCTTTCTTACCTTTTTGGTATTCCTTCACCTTATCAGGATAAGCAGCAATCGCCTCCTGCACCCAAGTGATCAATTCGTCCCCAGATTGTACTTGCATCCAACCTTGTTCTTCTACTAGTTGAGCTGGAGATATCGCCGGATTTTGTATCGCCAAAGGAAATAATTGATGTGCCGCCAAATTATGCGTTAAAGTACCTTTTTCTACTAATTCTACTATCTCAGCTAATACCTGAGGGCTTAATTCAAAATCAGCAATTGACTGATTTGTCTCATTTAGATGAGATTTCACCGGACCCATTAACCAATTAGAAATCGATTTATAGGCTTTCGAATGTCTTGCAGACTCTTCAAAATAGACTGCCATTTCTCTCGTATCAGATAAGAAATGAGCATCATAGGCTGGTAATCCAAATTCGGCTATTAACTTCTGCTCTTGCTCCCAAGGCAACAATGGCATGGTAGATTTAATCTCTTGTAACCAGGCTTCGGAAATTTCTAAGGGTGCCAAATCAGGCTCGGGAAAGTAGCGATAATCATTCATCGTTTCTTTCACCCGCATGGAATGCGTTGTTCCAGTATGGGCATCAAAAGTTCTTGTCTCTTGAATGAGCCTTCCTCCCTCATTAAGCACCTTTGTTTGGCGACTAATTTCATGCTCAATCGCACGTTGAATATTTCGAAGAGAGTTCATATTCTTAATCTCGACTTTCGTACCTAACGTAGTCGTTCCCACAGGACGTATGGAAACATTCACATCCGCACGCAGAGAACCTTCCTCCATATTCCCGTCACAAATTCCTAAATACCTCACTAATTTTCTAACCTCAGAAACAAGCGCAAAAGCTTCTTCTGAGGAATGAATTGTAGGCTCGGTGACCATCTCGATTAAAGGTGTCCCAGCTCTATTATAGTCCAGAAAACTAAAGGGATTGTCTCCTTCATGTAACGATTTACCCGCATCCTCCTCTAGGTGAATGTGGTGAAACTCCATCTTCTTATCTCCCTCTTTCAAGTGAACCAAAACAGAACCACCTACACAAATAGGCGTTTTATCCTGCGTAATTTGATATCCTTTCGGAAGATCAGGATAGAAATAATTCTTCCGATCAAAATACTGCTGAGGAGCAATTTTTGAACCAATCGCTAAACCCATCTTAATGGCGAATTCCACTACCTTTTTATTCAACTTAGGTAATGCTCCCGGATGACCTAAAGAAATAGGAGAAATCAAGGTGTTAGGTTCTTGACCAAAAAGCACAGGATCGCTTGCGAATATTTTCGAATTCGTCTGCAACTGTGCATGAATTTCAAGGCCAATAACGGGTTGATAGGAAATGCTCACTGAAAATGATTTACACTCTGGATAGGCTGTAAAGATACTAAATTCCCACGTTTAAAGATATCAACTAGTTGATTTTGCACGTACAGGCCGTTTTATGCTTGTAATTAAACCAATAAGCTAGCGTTATAAAAACACCTAAAGAAAGGCCAAAAATCCACTCAATCGACTTCAATCCAACTAACGTATCAACCATTTTAACCACCACTGCCAAACCTAAGTAATACAAAGGCATCGGCTTGCGATGCTTTAAATAATCTCTCCACAATAAAACCAACGCCATCCCAAAACTCAAAATGACTAAAATCCACTCAACAAGCGGACTAAATGCGAAAGAACTAGCTGAATACGGGGCTAAAAACAAAAATACAGGAAGCGCCAAACAATGTATAGCACACAAAAGTGAGAGAAAAACTCCCAATTTTTCGGCAGGCAACAAGTGTTTGTATTTTTGATTAGACATTTATCTAAATATTGAATTTATGGGTGTTTTGCAATAGTGTTGCAAATATAAAGAATAAAGCATAAAGCACAAAGAATAAAGCTGATAATCAGTAGTCGGTATCCGGTAGTCAGTAATCGGTAGTCGGTATCCAGTAATCAGTAATCGGTATCCGGTAGTCAGTATCCGGTGGTCGGTATCCGGTGTTCCTATCTATACTCTCTACTCTATTCCCTGTTTACTGACTACTGATTACTGACTACTGATTACTCTTATGCAAAAAAAAACCGCTCTGTTAGGAGGCGGTCTTTTTTTAAATAACTTGGAGCTTACTTACTTTCCCGGGTTTGATCCCAGTATCATCAGCGGTGCGGGGCTTAACTTCTCTGTTCGAGATGGGAAGAGGTGAACACCCGTCCTATCGGCTCCATACTTT
>JBEBDF010000095.1:0-6133 GCA_041157105.1 Bacteroidota bacterium
TTGATTTTCGTTTTTTTGAATCATTTGCACTCTTTATTTACCTGGGTTTATTGCTACTGCTGATTGCTGTGCCTTTTTTAGGGGTAACGATTAATGGCTCTCATTCCTGGTTTAAATTTGGGAGTGTAACGATTCAGCCGGCGGAGTTTGCAAAAACAGCCACGGCTCTTTTGCTCGCAAAATACCTGAATGATCCACTCGTTAATTTGAGTAAATTTCCCTTCCAGTGGAAAGCGGCGCTGATCATTGGCATTCCAATGGTATTAATCATTGGCTCTAACGAAACGGGTTCCGCCTTAGTTTTTGCCTCCTTTTTAATTCTATTGTATCGAGAAGGTTTACCAGGTGTTTATCCTGCTCTGTTTATTGGCGGGATCGTCTTGTTTGTCTCTTCTTTACTTGTACCAGCGTGGATAATTTTACTCGTATTGGTGATTTTAGGTGGACTTTTGGTCTTATTTATGCCTATTTACATGCAGCGCGATCCGAAGACTTATTTGCGACTATCAGGTGCGATAGGCTTAATTATGACGCTGGCATTGTTAGTGGATTGGGTGGTGAATAATGTCTTGAAAGAGCACCAAAGAAATAGAATTCGCGTCTTAATCGACCCTGGTTTTGACCCCCGTGGATTAGGGTACCAAGTGACACAATCTAAGATTGCGATTGGATCTGGAGGCTTATGGGGGAAGGGTTTCTTAGGAGGAACACAGACAAAATTTGATTTTGTACCGGAGCAAAGTACCGATATGGTTTTCTGCACGATTGGGGAGGAGCATGGTTTTGTGGGAGTGATGTTGATGATTATTTGTTTCTTGGGATTTTTGTGGCGATTGATGTATTTAGCGGACTTACAGCGCTCGCGGTTTGCCCGGGCTTATGGTTTCGGATTAGTAGGAATTCTGTTTTTTCACTTTTTAGTTAATATAGGAATGACAATCGGCTTGATGCCCATTATGGGAATTCCATTACCCTTCTTTTCGTATGGTGGGTCGTCTCTTTGGTCATTCACTATTTTATTATTTATCTTTTTAAAATTGGACTCTCACCGGTCAGATATGCTTTCTCGCTAATATGGAAAATGATAAAATTTCTGGCAAAGCTAAAATGCTCATCGCCGTCGCCGCTCTTGGCTACTTTGTAGATGTATATGATCTGATCTTATTTTCTGTGGTTAGAAATCCCAGTCTCATGAGTCTAGGTCTGAAGGGAGATGAGTTATTGAATCAAGGCCTGAATTTGATGAACATCCAAATGGGTGGAATGCTGCTAGGTGGAATCTTGTGGGGAGTCTATGGGGATAAGAAAGGGCGTAAATCCGTTTTGTTTGGCTCTATTTTGCTGTATTCAGCGGCCAATGCCTTGAATGGTCTAGTGACAGATATGAACACCTATGCCATCTTACGCTTTATCGCAGGCATAGGCCTAGCTGGTGAACTGGGTGCGGGGATTACCTTAGTGAATGAAACTTTGCCTCCATCCAAACGCGGAATTGGTACACTAATTATAGCAGGAGTAGGAGCTGCAGGAGCTGTTTTTGCGCCCATCATAGCAGGTTTAAGTTCAGACCCAGAATGGTGGAGATCTTGCTATTTTATTGGAGGTGGAATGGGATTAGCCTTATTGCTCTTGCGTTTAGGCACCTTTGAATCTTCCATGTATACCGAGATGGATGACAAAGTAGAACGGGGTAATTTCTTTCAGCTTTTTTCGAATGCCGCCACTTTTAAGAAATATATGTATTGTATTCTAATGGGTTTGCCTATCTGGTATATCATCGGAATTCTCGTTTTTTCGGCACCTGAAATAGCTAAAATCATCGGCATCGATGGCAAAATAAGCGGAGGCGATGCGATTATGTTTTGCTACATAGGTCTGGCTACGGGGGACTTTGCCGCTGGAGCTTTAAGTCAGTGGTTTAAAAGTAGAGGAAAAGCTGTTTTGACCTATCTTTTCATCGCGGTGGGCATTTGTATCTATTATTTATTTGGGATGTCTGACATCACCACGACGCATGCGTATGTGATGATTACACTTTTGGGTTTCTTTGGGGGCTATTGGGCTGTGTTCTTGACATTCTCTTCCGAGCAATTCGGGACGAATGTGCGGATGACGGTGACTACGACGGTGCCTAATTTTGTGCGGGGTGCTTTGATTCCTATTTCCCTATTGTTTAAGTATTTAATTCCATCCGTCGGCCTGATTCATTCGGCAGCGTATGTGGGCGTGTTATGCTTTTCTTTGGCCATCTATTCTGTCATTCAGTTGAAAGAAACGTTTGGTAAATCACTAGACTACACGGAATAATGGCGCTCATCTCGAAGAAGAAAAATCTCTATCGGATTAATCAGCAGCTACGCCGGTATCTGCACAAATACAATCGCGAGCACGTGATGAATATCAGTTATGCGGATCTATTGCGTTACGATAACGCGATTGTGCTGTACGATAAAAATGAGGTGGATACGCTTTGGGAGACGGTATTTTATTCTCCAGGCGATCAGGAGGAGGTCTATGAGGCCTTAAAGCAGATCTATGCGGATTTAAAGACGGACGGGAACGAAGAGGTGATTAAGCACCTAGTGATCGATCGCGTGGATTATTGCACCTATGGGAATACGCATCCTTTTCGGATTCGGATTGTGAACCGGGTAAATGATAACTTTGATTATTTCTACATTAAAATTGCGGATGCTTCGCGTGTGTATGGGCTAGAATTAGAGCATATTTTATCGCCAAATCGCATCAATTACATCACTCACGACAATACACTCGTCGAGGAACATATTGCCGGCGTGCCTGGAGATACTTTCCTGAAGCAGGATTTAGAACTCAATTTAGAGTCGCCTATTCGTCTCGCGAAAGAATTTGTGAAGTTTAACGAGCGTTGTCTCGTTCAATTATTGGGGGACATGCACAGTGCGAACTTTGTCATTATAACCACGCCGGATTTTGAGGAGATCTATTACCGGATTCGTCCGATTGACTTTGATCAGCAATGTTATGAAGGGAAGAAAAGTGTGTATTTGCCGCAGTATTTCAAGCAAAATAATGCCTTGATTGAGCTAGGAATGAAGTATATGACGCCGGAATCGGTTTGGCAATACCAAATCGAAGAGCGCTCGATGATTTCTTCTCGTTTAAAATCAGAGAGCCAACGGGTATATGATTTGATGAATGTGATGGCAAAGGATGAGATTGCGCCACCAGAGAATGTAGAACAATTAAAGACAGAACTGGCAAAACACTACGAGGATAATCGTTTTTTGAATTGTCAAACGATGGGAGAAATGGTTTGGTTAAGTCTTGAATTAGTGATGCGTCACTAATTATTTCTTAAAAATGGACCACATCATCAGTCCATAACCCATCATATAACACAAACCACCGATGGGAGCAATTGCTCCGAAAATGGACAGGTTTGTTATACAAATTAAATAAAGAGATCCCGGGAAGATAATGCTTCCTGCGAATTGAAAATAAGCCGCAGACTTTAAGTGTTTATTGCTGAAATTCATCTGCCAAACCCCCAGAATCAACAGGGCCAATCCCCCATACATTTGGTAGCGCGCTGCCGTTTCAAAGGTCTCTAGTCTATTAATTTCGCGTAAATAGTCTTTCCAGGCGTGTGCCCCAAAGGCCCCAATCGCCACCGACAATCCCGCTATCAGCGATCCAGTAAAGAGTGCAAATTTTTTCATGCTAAGGCTATAAAAAAAGGCCTTGATACCAAGGCCTTTTGATTAAGATGCTAAAGAAACTTTTAAGTCGTTCAGCTTCCGCTTGATCGAATCATCGATCTGTTGGTCACCTACTTTCAAAATGAAACCACCGATGAGGCTTTCATCAATTTGTTCGATCAATTCCACTTCTTTTCCAGTGTAGTCTTTTACTATTTTCGATACGGTTGCTTTTTGATCAACTGTTAAGCTTGAAGCAGTAGTAACAGTCGCTTTTTGTATTCCTTTATAGTCCGTGTACATCGAAATAAACTCTTTTGCGACAGCAGGAAGAATTTTTTCGCGGTTCTTGTTCGTGATAATCACGAAGATACCATAAGTAACGGGGTTGAATTTATCCTTGAATAACTTCGCAAGGATGGCTAATTTGGTGTAATGCTTTATGATTGGGCTCTTTAGCGCTAGCACTAATTCATAACTTCCTTCGCAAGTATCTGCGAAGTCAATCATATCCTTAGCTACAGCCTCTACCGCGTTCTTCTCGATCGCGAAGTCTAGCAGGGATTTAGCGTAACGGTGAGCTACAATTAATTCTGACATGGTCTATTCGATTAAGATAATTTAACGTCAGCCATCCACTCAGAAACTAATTTTTCTTGAGCTGATTTGTCTTTTAACTGGCTTTTTAACACTTTCTCTGCTAAATCTAACGAAAGAGTCGCTGCTTCCTTGCGGATCGCTGCTACAGCACTTGCTTTCTCTTGTTCGAATGCCACGCGAGCTTTTTCGATTTCTTGATTAGCGGCTGTTTGCGCGTCTAACTTCGCTTGAGAAATCATCGCATCTGATGCTTCTTTCGCTTGTTTGATTAAAGCATCACGTTCAGCACGCGCTGAAGCGATTAATTGCTCATTACCTGCTTTCAACTCAGCCATTTCAGCACGTGTTGTTTCTGATAATTTGATCGCCTCGTCGATCGATTGCTCGCGCTCAGCTAATGATTGAATGATGGGTTTCCAAGCAAATTTGGCTAAAAGGAAGAATAAAACTCCAAAGACAAGTAATTGCCAAAAAATAAGTCCAAAGTCTGGGGTGATTAACTCCATAATATTTTTAATTTATTGTAAATCGTGTTAAAAACGCAATTTGGCACCTAATGTAAACCAAATTGCGTTTTAAATGGGGTAGAATCAAATGCAAAGGCTAACCCTTTGGAGATTCTGATTGGTCTCTTATTTCAAAGTAACCAATAAACAAATTACAGCAGCGAATAACGCAACCGCCTCAACGAAGGCAGCAACGATCAACATCGCACCCTGAATTTTTCCAGATGCTTCTGGTTGGCGAGCGATAGCTTCCATTGCAGAACCACCGATACGGCCGATACCAACTCCAGCTCCTAAAGCAGCTAAACCAGCACCAATACCTGCAAGACCAAGACCTACAGAAACTTCTAATAAAATCGATAAAATAGACATACGATTTGGGTTTATATAATAAAAAAAAATTTACAAATTAATGGTGATGCTCTTCTACCGCCGAACCGATATAGTTCGATACTAACATCGTAAAGATGAAAGCTTGGATGAAGGCAACAATTAGCTCGATTACGTTCATGAAAAGCGAGAAAGGGACTACAGCGAGTCCTAAAGCCGCATTTTCAAAAATGAAAATCAAGGATACTAAACTTAATAAAATGATGTGACCTGCCGTGATATTCGCAAACAAACGAACCATTAACGAGAACGGTTTCATGAATACACCCACAATTTCTACCGGAGTCAAGATAATTAACATCCACTTAGGCACACCTGGCATCGCAAAGATGTGAGTCCAATACGTAGAGCGGCCATTCACATTAGTAACAATGAATGCAATGATGGCTAAAACCAGCGTTACGGCGATATTTCCAGTCACGTTTGCTCCTCCTGGAATCAAGCCTAACATGTTGTTAAACCAAATAAAGAAGAAGATCGTCAACAAATAAGGCATGAAACGACGGTAATGCTTTTCGCCAATGTTATTTTTTGCAATTTCATCACGAACGAAAATGATGATAGGCTCGAACATCGATTGTAATCCTGAAGGAGCTTTGTGCGGATTATCTTGGTATTTTTTACCAATTCCAATGAAGATGGTTAGCAATAAAACAGCTGAAATCAATAAAGAAGCTACGTTTTTCGTGATTGAAATGTCGTAAACCTTCTCGCCATTCTCCGCGTGAATTTTTCCGTGCTCTAAAACGAAACCATTGTAAGGAACTTCTTCATGGTGCTCATTTTTGAAATTAGCGGATGAAAAAACTTGTAAACCTGCTGATTGCGTATAAACAATACAAGGTAAAGGTAAAGTAGCATGAAAATGACCTACTGTGAAGAAGTGCCATTCGTGTTCATCTGCGATGTGGTGAAGAATTAATTTACCTGGATCGAATTTCTCTGATTTAGCCTCAG
>JBEBDF010000096.1:0-6019 GCA_041157105.1 Bacteroidota bacterium
GGTAGTTGAACGGGTTCCCAAAGCTTGGTTTTGGCCGATTTATACGCCGCATCAATAATCGCATTGACTACGTATCCATCATAAAAAGTTTCGCGCGGCTGTATACCTTTTTCATAGGCATCAAACATGTCGTTAAACATCGTAGGATAACCTAGTTCATGCGCTTCGTCGCCCACTGGGAACTGCCAGCCCACATTCGTTTCGGCCTTCTCCGCCACATAATTATCTGTGTTTCCACTCGTAAACATCTCAAATCCGGTACGCAAAAATGAATTAACCCAAATAGTACCTTCCGTTCCCATCACTTCATCCCGCAAGTCCATTCCGCCTCTAAACGTCCACGAAACTTCAAACTGTCCGATGGCCCCATTCTCATATTTAACTAAACCAATCGCATGATCCTCTGCATCAATGGGCTTCACCTGGGTATCTGCCCAGCACATGACCTCTACTGGCAGCACATCTTTACCTATAAAATTTCGCGCAATTTCAATGCAATGACAACCTAAATCAACTACGGCACCACCACCTGCTTTCTCCATATCCCAAAACCAATCGGCATGCGGACCAGGATGCGTCTCCCGGGATTTAGCCCAAAGAACTCTTCCTATCGCCCCCTCTTCCACACTTTTAACTGATTTTAAAAACTTGGGCGTGTAACACAAGTCCTCTAAATACCCCGCAAAAACACCCGCTTTCTCACAGGCTAAGGTCATTCTTAACGCTTCTTCGGCCGTTCGGCCCAAAGGTTTTGTACACAGAACCGCTTTTTTATGTTTCACGCAAAGCATGACCGCTTCTTCGTGCAAATAGTTAGGTAAGGCAATAACGACAAACTCAGATTCCGGATGCGCAATAGCATCCTCCATTTCTGTGCAATAATGAGGAACATCGTAATCCTTTGCAAAGCGAGAAGCGGTGGCTTCTTTCCTCGAATAAACGACGTTGACGGTATCTTTGCTACGTCTGCCACATAGTGATTCAGCGTAAAATCGACCGATGAAACCACCACCTAGAATACATACTTTTGCCATTATTTGTTGATTTTTAAGGTGATCTCTTCTTCTTTAGCTAGGAAGTCAGCCCCGATAACTGCTTTTTTCCCACTTTCTAATATAGCCTCATCAGGCACCATGCTGATAGGCGTAATACAGGATTTGTTTTTCTCCAAAAATGGTTTGTTTGATGCTAAATTATAGGCTGATATGACCGACCAGCGGGCATTATCTGATAAATTCGCCTCCGATCTGTGAAGTATATTTGGATGAAAAAACAATACATCTCCGGCCTTTAATTCGCAATAAACAAGTTCCGAAACCTTAGCCGCTTCTTCCACGAAGACCATATCTGCCCCTTGCTGTTCCCCCGCAAAATGGTGCTCAATTCGCTGCATGTGATGCGTCCCTTTCAACACTTGGAGGCAACCATTTTCGACAGTTGCATCCGTGAGTGCAATCATCACCGAAACCATCGACTCAGGAAATAGAAACCCATTTTTATACCAATAGCCATAATCCTGATGCCATTCCCACGCACCACCTACGCGCGGTTCTTTCTGCATCACTTTGGAATGAAAATGACAGACCTCACCTTCACCTAACAGGCTTTGAACGGACGTAATCATCCTTTTACAACGCGACATCAAACCGAAAGAATCATCCCCAGCCGTAAACCAAAGTGTTAGCTTCGTTTTCTTACCCGTCTGATCATTCAAATCAAAGGCGTGATTAACCACAGATTCATCAGTCGCCACCTGAAATAACAAGTCAATTTCTTCTTTAGAAAAAAAATGGGGAACCTGGATATAACCATCCTGCTTATAGGCAAGGATCTGAGATTCAGTCAACATAGTTATTGGTTTTATTGGCTGAATTTATGGATAATTTTGATATGTTGTATCTGTGGGAGATTAGAGATTATAGAGTAGAGAGTATAGATTAAAGCATAAAGAATAAAGCACAAAGCATAAAGTTGGAATCTCCTGCGGAGATGACCTTGTCAAAAAGAGTAGAGATAAGAGAGCAAAGAGTAGAGATATAAATCTCCTCTCTCTACTCTTTACTCTCTACTCTATTATCTATTATCTCCAAACTTTAATTCAAACTCCTTACTAGCTGCTGCTAGTCTTGCTATAATTTGTTCAGGTGTCAAATCTTTCATCTCAAGACTGATTTTTGTTTTGATTCGGCGGAATGTTTTTACTGTGTCAAAACCTTCCTTTACTTGTAATTCCTTTTTCATATGATTTCCCTAGGGGATTTAATTGGAATTTTGACATAACCATAGGCTGAATTTACATGATTATAACCAGTAATTCTATTTGAGTTTACAATATGTTTGAAGTTCCAGCTTAGGAGTGCGTCAACTCTATATAAAGTAGCAGTAGCAATATGAATGCAGTCGTCCAAACTTGTATAACCCACTACTTTGTGTTTAATATAAAGGGCTGCTAATTCGAGACATTCGGGAGTTACTAAAATTTTCTGTTTGAATTCTTTAGGGATTTTTTCTACCAATTTACTTATTCGACTTGGGGCTAGAATTAATTCCTCCTCACATAAATCAGAGTAGATGCACAAAATTTTACCTTCTGCTACAAGATCAAAAATTTGCTTCGTTTCTTTAGAAAATTCTGGATCAAAAAATCCACCAAATATGGAAGTGTCAAAATAGCAGCGCTGAATCATTTGAGAAATTAAATGTTCAGCAAGCACCGGAATTAATAGTAGCAAGTGTGAAAATTGCCTGATAATCTTAGTTCTTTATCAGTTTATCCATTTTTTTGGAATGGATAAAGCAAAAAGCATAAAGTTGGAATCTCCAGCGGAAATGACCTTATCAAAAAGAGTAGAGATAAGAGAGCAAAGAGTAGAGATATAAATCTCCTCTCTCTACTCTATAATCTCTACTCTATTATCTCTTATCTACACAAGACCTAAATCCTCCTGAATCACCCCTACCTTCTTCTGCAACTCCGCATAGACCTTGAAAAAGTCAGCCGCTGAAGCTAAAGGAGCGTTAACGGAAACGTAGAACTTGATTTTAGGTTCGGTGCCGGAAGGACGCGCGGAAACTTTAGATCCGTCGGCTAAGATTAATTGAATCACGTTCGATGACTCAATTCCTAAACCTACTTTTATCGCGGTTGTTTCGCCTGTTAATAAGTCAGTAGAAACTAATCCTTCGTAGTCTAAAACGCGAACTGGTTTAGAGCCTGCCACGGTGGCTGGGACGTTTGAACGCAAGTTGATCATCATTTGTTTGATCTCTTCGGCGCCGGCTTTTCCTTTTTTGGTCAAAGATATAAGTCCTTCGTAGTAGAAGTTATTTTCTACGTACATCTCTGCTAGGAAGTCGAATAATGATTTGCCTTGGTCTTTTGCGTAAGCGGTTAATTCGGCGATCATGGCACAAGAGGCCACCGCGTCTTTGTCGCGTACGGCATCGCCGATTAAATAGCCGTAGGACTCCTCGCCACCGCCTAGGAATTTTTCTTTTCCTTCTAATTCGCGGATTACTTGGGCGATGTATTTGAAACCGGTTAGGGTGTTATAGCAAGGCACGCCTTTAGAAGCGCACATTTTGTCGATTAAGTCGGTAGTCACGATGGTTTTTGCAGCGAATTCGTTGCCCTTTAAATCCGATACTTTTAATAGGTAGTAAAGGATTAGGCTGGCCATTTGATTCCCATTTAAAAGGGCCCATTCTCCGTCTGGACTTTTCACAGCGGCACCTACGCGGTCTGCGTCGGGGTCAGTGGCGATGACGAGGTCGGCGTCGATGGCTTTGGCCTTGTTTAATGCCAAAGTCAAGGCTTCCTTCTCCTCCGGATTCGGGTAGATCACCGTAGGGAAGTTTCCATTCGGTTCTGCTTGCTCCTCCACCACTGTCACGGCTTCAAATCCAAGTAATTGTAAAGCCTGAGGAACTAAGGTAATACCAGTTCCGTGGATAGGAGAGAAGACGATTTTGAGGTCTTTTTGGCGTTTAATCACCTCCGGCTGGCGGCAGTTGACTAGAATGGTTTGTAGGTAAGCCTCGTCGATTGAACCATCTAATAGGTGCAATAAAGCGTCGTTTCCTTCAAATTTGATATCAGCGATGCTCGTAATGGCGTTTACTTCCGCAACGATATTCTTGTCGTGAGGTGCTACCACTTGTGATCCATCTGACCAATAGGCTTTATACCCATTATATTCCTTTGGGTTGTGCGATGCGGTGATCACTAATCCTGCTTGGCAACCGAGGTGGCGTACCGTGAAGGATAATTGTGGAGTAGGGCGTAAGGCCGGGAATAAGTATACTTCGATGCCGTTCGCAGTGAAAATGTCTGCAGCAATGCGCGTAAATTCAGGCGAGTTATTGCGTGAATCGTGGGCGATAGCTACTTTGATTTTTTGGCCTGGTAAAGAAGCGTTTAAATAGTTTGCAAAACCTTGTGTGGCTGCGCCTACCGTGTATTTGTTCATGCGATTCGAACCTACTCCCATCTCGCCGCGCATACCGCCTGTTCCGAATTCCAGCGATTTATAGAAGGAATCGGTCAAAGTCGTTTGGTCGCCTTTTGCGATTAATTCCTGTATCGTCGCCTTTGTAGCAGTGTCGTAAGGGCCCGAAAGCCATTGGTCGATGTTCTGTTGAGTGGTTAAATCTAAGGTCATATTATACGGATATGGTGCCGGTAAACACGTGTTTCGCCGGTCCGATTAAGAAAATATTAGTAAATCCAGAGATGGCATCGCCGTCGAAATTCACGGCTAATTCACCTCCTAGGGTTTTAATTTTAACGGGATTTTGTACGTTTTGAAAGGTTTTAGCTACTAAAGCCGCCGCCGTTACGCCCGTACCGCAAGAATAAGTTTCATCTTCCACCCCGCGCTCATAGGTGCGAACAAAGAGCGTTTGGTCATCTAATTTCTCAACAAAATTAGCGTTAGTTCCATTGATGGGCTGGTAGGCTTCGGAATAACGAATCGCTGAACCAGTGTTTTTGACATCATAAAACTGCACCTGCTTCGTGAATCGTACAAAATGTGGAGACCCTGTATTGGTAAAATAATCGTCATTGTGTTGCTCGATTACTTTCACATCCATCATTTTTAAGGAGATGGTTTCAGAATTTATATAGGCCAAATGTGGTCCATCTACCGCGATGAAACTAGCTTTCTCCTTCACAATACCCTGATCGGCCGCAAAACGGACTAAACAACGGCCACCATTTCCACACATGGTTCCTTCGGTTCCATCCGAATTATAATACACCATGCGGAAATCATAGCCTTCTGCTTCTTGTAAAAGCATGAATCCATCGGCACCTATACCAAAACGACGGTGGCAAAGTAGCGCAATCGCCTCTTGATTTAGGTCAAAAGTCTTCGCGCGGTCATCCACCACCACAAAATCATTCCCAGTACCTTGGTATTTAAAAAATTGCATAGTGCAATATTAAGGATTTTAGGCTAAATACCGCTCCTTAATTATCCTAAGGTGGTGTTTTTCATGTCCAGCGATCATCCAAGCCCAGGCTCTTGCACTGGTTTTTTTGCCATTCGCTTCGCCCATTTGGTTCCATTGTTTCGTTGAGAAAGAATGTAAAAGTGCTAATGTCGCTGCTCTTGTTGCTTTATACTGTGCTATAATTGCTGCCGTATCTTGTGATTCATACTCGGAGGCTGCTTGGTATTCATTTTCATCAAAACCAGGTAAGGGTGTTTTTTCGCCTCTGGCAATGGCTAAAACCCGGTAAGACACAATTCTTTCCGTATCCACCATGTGGCCTAACAAACCCTTTAGGCTCCACTTTCCAGGGGCATAAGCTTTGTCCGCTTGGCCATTACCTGCATTTTCAAAGATTTCAATTATTTCGTTGTATTGATTATTGAACACTTCAAACAAATTTTCATCTGCCTCAAAGTTCAGATATTCAGCGAAGTACGGTGCATTCGGGTATTCATAGCTAGCAGGTACGTGCATATTTTCGTATTTTTTTACTCAAAGGTATTGTTTCAAAGCATAAATT
>JBEBDF010000097.1:0-5904 GCA_041157105.1 Bacteroidota bacterium
CTTCTTTGCCGTCTGGCATTGAAATATGCTTTGTAATGATGTTAAATGACATACGTTTTTGAATAAATTTCACGCAACCTCGCGTGATTTAAGTTTTGTTTGAACGATTCAAACGTTTACAGCGGGGAAATAAAAGAGGGCTCCATCGAAATGAAGCCCTTTTTTGTTATTTACGAATACCTAATTCCGCGATGATCGCACGGTAACGTGTGATATCAGTACGAGTTAAGTAATCTAATAAGCTACGACGCTTACCTACTAACTTTAAAAGTCCTAAGCGTGTGCTGTGGTCTTTTTTGTTCTTCTTCAAGTGCTCAGTCAGATAGTTGATTCTGTAAGTGAATAACGCGATTTGCGACTCAGCAGAACCAGTATCGATTTTAGACTTTGCTTTCCCTTTTGATTCGAAAATTTCTTGTTTTTTCTCAGGTGACAAATACATCTTTTACCAGTTTAAGTTTTAAATAATTATTGAATTTGCAAAAGTACTCTTTTTCTTGCTTATAACCAAACGAATTACTCAGCTGTTTTTATGCGTCCTAATTTAGTGCGGACTCTATCCCAAACTACCTTGTAGAAGTCTGTTTCAAACAAGCGAGAGTCAGCTAAGGAGATCTTGAGGAAGTAGGCACCGATGATTGCCAAAATTAAATTAGCAAGCCAGGCTCCTACTTGTAATATTAAGGCACCTTCTTTGGCCATCTTATCACCTTGCTGAGTCAGAATATACAATAATATAAAGAATGAAACCGCAACAACAACTGGTACACCGAATCCACCCTTCTTAATAATGGCTCCTAGCGGCGCCCCAATTAAGAACATGACTAAAATAGACATCGCATTGGTAAATTTATGGTGCCATTCTAGATTCGTTTTGTTTAATTTAGTTTCAAAGTCTTCTAAAAGAATTTTATTTGTTTGTGCCGTAGAAATCATATTTTTCGCCTGTTGACCTGCCATATCATACGGTGAGGATTTACTATCTTTTACTCCCTTCTGTAAACGAGGCTTGATCCAATCGGTTTTCTTAAAGAATTGCAAGGTTTGCTTGACAGGCGTCATGTAGTAAAGGAAATTAGTGGCAGCACTTTTTAAAAATCCGATCTTAACTTCTGAAATCTTATTAACAAGTGAATCGGCATCATCTGCTAACTGGTTATTATTTCGCATGATCTCATGATGAGCGAATTGCTGCTCATCCGTTTTATGGAGATCAAATACCGCAAGAGACATGACTACCTTACTTTTTTTAAATTCGTGCACTGCTAATTCCGTAGGATTTACCGCAGAACCCTGTTCAGCATCTTCTAAGTAATCCTTTCCATTAAATAATTCAAATACTAAATAACGCTTGTTCATAATCGTATACATCAACGCAGAATCCGCCAAAGTAACGTGACGATTTCCATCATTGTGCGTGTGATCATAAATAATCAAGTTCTTCAAGGTCTTGTTGTCTGGATATTTTTTGTCCACTTTAATAGAATATCCGGTCAAATCCATGTAAAAGATACCCTCCTTTATATTTAGAGTCGTTTTAGTCGTTTTAATGTCATATAAAAGGCTCCAACCCTTGATATTTGCCCAGGGTAAGGCAACATTCATAAACCAAAACATGAAGAGGCTTAAAAAGATTGAGACGGTTAAAATAGGCCTCATGATTCTAAATATGGATATCCCCGCACTTTTAAGTGCTGTCAACTCAAAGTTTTCTCCTAATTTCCCAAAGGTCATCAAGGATGAAAGCAATACCGACAGTGGCATGGCTAAAGGAATGGTAATTAAGGAGAAGTAGAAAAAAAGCTCAACGTAAACAAAGGCACCTAAATCTTTACCGAAGAGATCAGCAAAATAAAATAACACTAAACGCAAAAGGAAAATAAAGATGACAACGAGTAAGGTCAAAAAAAACGGCCCCAAAAACGCCTTCAGCACTAATTTATCAATTTTACGCATCCTAGCTTCCGACTATCTCTTTTAGTTTATCTATTAAATAATCCCATAAATCAGCTGCATCCGCATCTGATTTAAAGGTCGAGGCTCCATCTATAATGGTCAAATAAGTTGTATTTGATACTTCACTTACGTCAAGGCTCATTTCAATTATATGCTTACCAGGCTCTGAATTAACCTTTTTAAAATCGAATTTAACAGATTTGTTTGCTTTACCAGGTAAAACTGTGGCAGGATGGTTTTCATCATCCCAATAGAAATGTAATTCAGAGCTTCCACGAACAATTACTTTGTCAGCAAACCATTGTTGTAATCCTGATGGACTACTTAGATAAGGATAAAGCACCTTAGGAGATGCTTTTACCTCATATTCAAAAGTATATGGAGTTTGCGACATAATTTCTAGGGATTTATTATTTGTAAAACTACCTATAAACAAAGGTATTAACTCTGAGCTAATTCCCAAATCCTGCGCAAAATTAATAAGTATTGTGAAAATATTTGTGTTCTACGGTCGGAACGCTTACCTTTGCGACATAATTTGGCGGGGTAGCTCAGATGGTTAGAGCGTTGGATTCATAACCCAAAGGTCGGCAGTTCGATTCTGCTCCCCGCTACAAGAAATCCCTTTTTGGGATTTTTTTATGTCTATGAAAAAGCCTTCGTTTGATGTGATCTTTATGGAACTGGCTCAGAATCTGGCGCTTCGTTCCCATTGTACTCGTGCTCAAGTGGGATGTGTATTAACGAAAGATACGCGTATCATTTCGATCGGATATAATGGTCCCCCTGCGGGAACTCACAACTGTGATGATGAATTTGGGGAGGAAGGTTGCCCACGTGATTCGAAAGGAAGTTGTTCACTTGCCCTACACGCAGAACAAAATGCCATTCTATATGCCTCTAAAAATGGGGTATCCGTTGAAGGATCTACCATTTACGTAACTTTATCTCCTTGTATCGCTTGTGCACGTATTATTTACAGCATGAAAATCAAAAAGGTGATCTATTTGAATTCTTATGCGGCCTACAAAGGACTAGCTTCTGATGAGGGAGTGGATTTCTTAAGGAAGTTTGGGGTGGAGGTTGTTTCATATTCAGAATTATAGCACTACTATAATTCTGAATATGAAACGAGAGTATAGAGTATAGATTATAGATAAGAGATAATAAAACATGAAAAAAGGCGCAATTAGCGCCTTTTTTCATGTTTTCGAGAAATTATCTCTACTCTCTACTCTCTACTCTCTACTCTCTACTCTATTATCTCCATTAATAAAAAAGAGGCGCAAGCCTCTTTTTATTAATGATGCACTCCACCCTCTCCGTGCACGTGGCCGTGAGCGATTTCTTCTGGAGTGGCTTCTCTGATTTTTAAGATTTTGCCCTGGAACATCAAAGTTTTCTCCGCTAAAGGGTGATTAAAGTCCATGGTGACGGTTTCTCCTTCGATAGAAACCACTAATCCTTGCATGCGGTTTCCTTGGTCGTCTGTCATGGGAATGAAGTTTCCTATTTGAAGGATATCGTCTGCGTTTTGGCCTTCGGCCTGGAAAATGGATTTTGGTAATTCAATGATGGCATTAGGGTCTACGTTACCGTAAGCATCTTCAGCGGAGATGCTGAAATCAAAGGTATCGCCTTCGTTTAGTCCCAAAAGGTTCTCTTCAAACGCTTCAGGAAGGCCGCTAAGGCCGTGAATGAAGACCATTGGTTCTTTTTCGTCCACGATTTCTACGACATCTGGTTGTCCATCTTCGTCTGGAAAAGCAAGTTGGTAAGAGATAAATACAACGTTATTTTTTGCAATTGGCATGGTTTGAGCTATTTTTTTGCCTGCAAACCTACGGGAAATACTTGAGATATTTTTCCATCCCTTTGGTTTTGCCTATTTTTGTTTAAATTAATTAACACATGCAACAGAGCGCTTCAGAGGTTTTAAAGGATATAAAGCAGAAAAAACTGGCTCCTATTTATTTGTTGCATGGCGATGAGCCTTATTTGATTGATCAATTAGTGGAGGCTTTTGAGAAGCAGGTGTTGCCTGAGGATCAGCTGAGTTTTAATCAATTTGTACTTTTTGGAAAAGATCAAAGTTTAGGTTCTATTATTGCGACTGCGCGTCGGTATCCTATGATGGCTGAGCGTCAGGTCGTGATTGTGAAGGAGGCGGCATTTATTGAGGCGATGGCTAAGGCGAAGGAAAATGCGAAGACTAAAGACGATGATTTAAAGGTTTGGGAAGATTATTGTGCAAATCCGACACCCTCTACCCTGCTTGTTTTGACCGTAAAATCCCTGCTTTCTGATAAATCAAAGGTGTTTTCTGCGTTAGTGAAGCATGGGGTGATTGTGACTTCGAAGAAGGTTTCGGAGGATAAACTCGGTACTTGGTTAGTGGATTATTTAGGCCAAAGAGGGGTAAAAATTCAGCCCGCTACCGTCGAATTGATGGTTTCTTATGTAGGAGCAGATTTATCTCGGATGGCGCATGAGGCTGATAAATTAGTAGTGAATGTGCCTGCTGGTTCCGAGGTGGGATCTACGGAGGTGGAGAAATATATTGGGATAAGCCGGGAATACAACTATTTTGAGTTCCAAAAAGCTATCATCCAGCGCAATACAGAGAAAGCCCAGAAAATAGCCTTTCATTTTGCTGAAAATACGAAGCAAAATCCAGCAGCACCCATGCTGGTGCTACTATTTAATTTCTTCTCTAAGGTATTGCAAGTGCATGATGTGGGAAATGTCTCCGACGGTGAGATTTCAAAGCTAATTGGAGTGAATCCTTATTTTGTTCGAGATTATACGACAGCGGCGAGAAATTACCCTTTAGCTAAAGTCGTTCGCATTATTGAGGCCATTAAAAATGCAGATTTGAAGGTAAAAGGGGTATTGGGAAGCGCGGAAACAGATCGTGAGATTATTTTGGACTTAAGCTTCCAAATCTTGCACCTTTAGTTAATTGGCAAAAAGTCGTCCTCTTTCACGTAGCCTTGCTGGCTTTCGATAATACTATACACCCAGATATCGCGGGTAAACCAGTAATTTATTCTATTTCCCTTCTTTAGAAGGCGTTCTACAGGCGCTGCGGAGGATGGGAAGTCGCGCATGTAGGATTTCTCTTTGGTAATTATCCCATAATTTAAAAATCCGGGAAAATTCGCAAATAAGCCTATTATAGCGATATATAGGATTAAATAGGTAAATTGGCTTTTTCGAATTCGTCTTTTCTTAAAGACAGAGTAGGTCAAAATACTAGCTCCATACAACGCAATAAGGAGTAGGAATCCGAGAATCCAAGGGAAATATTTAAAGTACAACCAATAGATTTGATCCCATAAGCTCATTTTGAAGCCATTCAGGCCTTGCTTCTCTCCTATTTCCTCTAATCGTTTAGAGATTTCAGGTCTTGCGTTCGTAGCTTGAATACTGGATAAATAGTATAATTCCTTCAACCAGTCATTTTTCGCTTTCGCGATATAAGCCAGTTTTAATTTGATATTTTCAGTTTGGTTAGGTTTGGTCTTTAAATGGGACACGTAAATTTTCTCTGCACTCAAAAGCCTATTCGCTTTAAACAAAGAATCTGCTAATGCGAGTTGATTTCTATCTATTTGGCTATAAGCCCTTTGGCCAAAACCCAAAAGAAAAATAAACAGAAATGTGATTTTATTTAGACGAATGACTTGCATTATTTAAAAAAGGGTGCTAGTTTTGCACCGCAATAAGGGGAAAAAGTTACTCTTTTGCAAACGAAGGTCAACCAGTGGTTGAGCTTCCTTTCGGTTCCAGAGTGAACCATTTTACATATACAAGCCTCGGCTTGAATGATTCCGTAGCTCAGTTGGTAGAGCAATACACTTTTAATGTATGGGTCCTGGGTTCGAATCCCAGCGGGATCACTTCTAAATGAAAAGCCTCAGAGAAATCTGAGGCTTTTTTTATGTC
>JBEBDF010000098.1:0-5820 GCA_041157105.1 Bacteroidota bacterium
ACGGTAAATGATGGATTAGGTAGTAACTCTTTGCGTGGTTTAGTGGAAGATGCAAAAGGGGATTTATGGTTTTCGACGAATGGAGGTATTTCAAAAATGGATGCCAAAACCTTAAAATTTGTCAACTTCGAAGAAGCAGATGGACTTCAGGGGAAAGAATTTATGACCAATGCAGTAGCTACTAATACCCAAAATTGGTTGTTTTTTGGTGGTGTGAACGGATTGAATTACTTGAAATCGGATAGCTTACGTATGCGTTTAGAGGTACCTCCAGTTTATTTCACTAAATTAAAAATCTTCAACAAGGACGTGGAAGTGGGGCAGGAAAACTCACCATTAACAGTTGATATTTTATCTACTAAGCATTTAATTCTCCAACCTGATCAAACGGTGTTTAGTTTGGATTTTGTGGCTTTAGAGTATCAAAGACCTAAAAATAACCGTTATGCCTATTATTTAGCGGGTTTTGAAAAAGAGTGGAATTTAGTGGGAACACAGCGAACCGTTACCTACACGAATTTAAGTCCAGGTGATTATGTATTCAAGGTGAAGGCTAGTAATTCGGATGGAGTTTGGGCTGAAAAGCCGTATGAATTGAAAATTACCGTATTGCCTCCTTGGTATAGAACCTGGTGGGCCTATGTTCTATATAGTTTATTTATTGCAGCTTGTATTTATGTCTTCATTCGGGAGGTAAGAGTACGCGAGGCATTTAGGACCGATTTGCGATTAAAAGAGATTGAAAAGGAGCGTATTCAAGAATTGGAGCAAGTAAAGACGCATTTCTTTACGAATATTTCGCATGAATTGAGAACGCCTTTGACGCTTATTACAAGTCCTTTGGAAAAGTATTTTATCTCCAATGCAAGCTTAAATAAAGATCAGAAGACGAAGATTAATTCGATTTATCAAAACGCTCAAAAATTACTCAGACTTATTAATCAACTGTTAGATTTATCCAAAATCGAATCGGGTAATGTGGAGCCTGTCGTGGAGAAGCATGATCTGGTGAAGCAATTGAATTCCATTAAACAGAGTTTTGATGCGTATGCGCAACAAAAGCAAATCAAATTAAAGTGGGAGTCACCGCTCGATTCGTTATTGGTCTATTATGATGCGGATATTGTGGAGAAATGCGTGACGAATTTATTGTCCAATGCCTTTAAATTCACACCAGAGGAAGGAATTATAGGTATACGTTTGGAACTGCACAAAACCTTTCAGGACGCGCAGGAGACGATTTCAAAAGTATCCATTCAAGTGATGGATACCGGTAAAGGAATTAGTGAGGAGCATATTCAGCATATTTTTGATCGATTCTATCAGATTCCCGAGAAAGTAGATCGGATGGGAACGGGAGTAGGGCTTTCTTTGTGTAAGGAACTGATCGAAGTACATCGGGGAACAATTGATGTCCAAAGTGATTTAGGAGCAGGCTCCGTTTTTAAACTACATTTTCCAGTGACCCTTGAGGCATTTGAGCCTAGTTGGGTGAGGACTGGAAGTCTTCCTGCAGCCAAAGAGCCAATAGGTCAAGAAGTCATAAAGATTCAGCAAGAGAAGCAAATTCTTTTAATTGTTGAGGACCACGAAGAGATGCGCGCATTTATCCGGGAAATTTTTGAAAAATCATTCCAGGTCATCGAGGCAGATAGAGGAGAAAAAGGGATGGAAATGGCTCTCACTTATTTGCCTGATATGGTGATAACGGATTGGATGATGCCAGGAATGTCTGGTGTAAGTCTGTGTAAGGAGATTCGTAAGAATTCAAAAACGAGTCACATACCTGTGGTGATTTTGACTTCAAAGAGTTCTCAAGAGAGCCAAATCGAAGGGATGCAATCCGGAGCGGATGATTTTATCTCCAAACCTTTTCACGCGGATATATTAGAATTACGCGTAGCTAAATTATTAGAGGCGAAAGAGCGTATGCGAAAAAGTTGGCAGGATTCGGTGATGAACCAAGATCTGCAAAAATCCCCTGTTTTTGAAGATGAATTCCTATCCAAGGCCACTCAGGTGGTGATTGAGCATTTAGATGAGGCCGATTTTGATGTAGAGCATTTAGAGCAGGCTTTGGATATGAGCAAAATGCAGCTTTACCGTAAATTGAAAATGTTAACTTCTCTAGCGGGTAACGAGTTTATTAGATCAATTCGTTTGCAGCAAGCTCGAGTCTTATTAGAAAAAGGTTCTTTAAACGTGTCAGAGGTAGCCTACCAAGTAGGATTTAACGATCCAGCTTATTTCACCCGTGCCTTTAAAAAACAATACGGTTTCGCACCTAAAACATTCATTTCAAAAAAATAATATGCGCAAATTATCTCTGCTTCTTGTCTGTGGTTTCTTGGTTTCTTGGGGCTTTTTAGCTCACAAAACCTTACAGCAAATTGCCATTTACCCATTACCTGCAGACCTAGGCTTGTTCTTCTATGCAAATCAGGATTACATCGTGCAACAGTCGATTCGTCCTGATGTGCGCCGTAAGGATGACAAAACGGAGGATTCGAAGCATTATTTAGATATGGACGCGGATGTTTTTGGCCCCAATTACCGAACAGATATTCCTCACGATTTCAAACAAGCCGTGGCAAAATATAGCATTGACAGTTTACGCAAAGAGGGATTAGTGCCATGGGAGGTGACTCGAGTATATGGTCGTTTAGTCCATTCCTTTAAAAATGAACTGCGCGATTCGGTCTTGTTTTATGCGGCAGATTTAGGACACTACGTGGCTGATGCACACGTTCCTTTACATACAACGAAAAATCACGACGGTCAATTAACGAATCAAAAAGGCATGCATGTTTTGTGGGAGAGTCTAGTTCCAGAAGCACAATTAAAGAATTATGCCTTATTTCAGCCTAAAGGTCCGGAATACATCGCTAAACCACAGGATTTCATTTTCCAAATATTACTAGAGTCACACGCCATGCTTCCTGAAATGTTTAAAGCGGAGACGGAGGTTAGAAAGGCTTTAGGAGAGGAAAAGTCCTTCAAAATGGTGGAGCGTTATGGGAAAACACTTCGCTATTTTACGGATGAGTTTATTCAAGCCTATGGTGATAAAATGGGAGCTTCGATTCCAAATCGTATGATTCAATCCTCTCAGCGAGTAGCTTCTTTTTGGTATTCAGCTTGGAAGGATGCGGGTTCGCCAGCTTGGGTGACGAAAGATATTTCGGCGGAAAAGAAGGCGGCTTTCGAAGCAGAAAAAGCGCAATGGAAGTCAAATACGTTGATCTCTACCGGTAAATTGATCTCCTTACACAAGTAGATGCAACAGATTTTAGTCCTTTCCGATACGCACAGTTATTTGGACCCTCGCTTGATTCCGCATGTGGAAGCATGTGACCAGATTTGGCATGGAGGGGATTGGGGATCGGTGGCGGTGGCAGATACGCTGATGGGTTTTGGGAAGCCGGTGTATGGTGTCTATGGGAATATTGATGACAGGACGATTCGAAATATGTTTCCCAAAATCGCTCGATTCACCTGTGAGCAAGTAACCGTCGCCATGACACATATTGCGGGCGCGCCTTCCTCTTATAAACCAGATGCATTAGAGACTTTTGCGATGGGTTTACCAGATATTTTTGTCTGTGGACACTCCCATATTTTGCAGGTGAAAAGGGATCAGAATCGCAATCAGATGTTATTTCTAAACCCAGGAGCCGCTGGTCAACACGGTTTTCATCAAGAGCAAACCGCCCTACAATTCAAGATTGATGGGAAACGTATGTATGATATGGAGCTCATTCAAATGCCCCGAATTCATCAGAAAATTAAGTAGTCTGGAAAGATTGGATGTTTTCGAAGACACTGCCTTTCTGGTAGGACTTTAAAATCCAACCACCACCTACAACATCATCCCCTTCATAAAACACAGCAGCTTGACCAGGCGCGATTCCTGACACATCAAAAGCGAAATCTACTTTGATTCGGTCGCCTACTTGTTCGATATGACCTGCTGTTCCTGCATCTTTGTAGCGCACTTTTGTGATGGTTTCTATTCCCTCCGTAGGAATGGAATCGTATTTCTGAAGATTTAATTGACCCACCCACATACCGGTGCGATTCAAATCCTCCACTTTACCGATCACCACTTCATTGGTTTCTTTGCGAATTTCGATCACGAAGGCTGGATAGCCGAAAGCTTTTCCTAAGCCCTTTCTTTGGCCTACTGTATAAAAGGGATACCCCTCGTGTTTTCCGATAATTTTACCCTCGGTATCGATGAAATTACCTCCTTTTACTTGCTCCTCTAACTCAGGAACGCGTCTTTTCAAGAATCCACGGTAATCGTTATCCGGCACGAAACAGATCTCGTAACTCTCCGATTTATTGACTAAATCGACGAAACCTCGCTCGGTTGCCATTTCGCGAATGCGAGCCTTTGTTAAATGTCCTAAAGGCAAAATCGTTCGCGCTAAACTCTCTTGCGAAACGCCCCAAAGCACATAAGACTGATCTTTCAATACGTCTACGCCTTTAGAAATAATATGTCGGCCGTTCTCCTCACGGATCTGAGCATAGTGGCCTGTCGCGATAAATTCACAGCCTAATTGATCCGCACGGCGCAATAAAGCATCCCATTTAATGTGCGTATTGCACATTACGCAGGGATTAGGCGTGCGGCCTTCGATGTATTCATTCGTGAAGTAATCGATGACCGAATCACCAAATTCTTCTCTGATATCTAAAATATAATGGGGGAAACCCAGGGAAACCGCGATATGGCGCGCATCATTGATAGAATCCAACGAGCAACAGCCGGTTTCTTTTTTATCGCCACCTGAACTCGCGTAATCCCATGTTTTCATGGTCATACCTATGACTTCATAACCTTGTTCGTGTAGTAAAACAGCTGCGACCGAGCTGTCGATTCCGCCGCTCATAGCGACTAAGACGCGTCCTTTTTTTTCCATATTTGCTGCTCAGGTTCAATGCCTGACGAAATTATGCCGCAAGTTAAGGCTTATCTTTGTAAATACGTGCACAAAGCGTATTTTTGCTTTATTGTATGAAACCCGTCTATGTTAAAAACCAAAGTGAAAGTTAGTTCGATTGAAAATCTCTCCGATGCGCGCTATTGTGCAGGAATGGGAGTAGAGTGGTTGGGGTTCTCTTTGGCAATGCCTTTAGATAAATTCGTAGAGATTCGAAACTGGTTAGCTGGCGTTCAGATTGTAGGCGAATGTGCTGGACTGAAACCAGAGGAGATAAAAACATTAGTTGCTTCACATCAACCAGATGCAATTGAGATTGATTCGAAGGTGAATTTAGAATTAATTCAAGATATCGATTTACCTAAAATACTTCGCGTAAACATTGATACGGATAATTTGCCTGCTCTATTTGCTTCAGCGGCACCTTATGTCTCTCATTTTTTGCTTACCGGAGATAGTCCGGAATCGTTGGTGGGAATGGAATCCTCAATTGAGATTTGGGCGGCGCAATATCCGATTATTCTTGGTTTAGAGGTTCCAGAGGAAGATTTAGAGGAATGGGTGGAGCAAACCTCCATTCGAGGATTAGGCTTAATGGCAGGAAAAGAAGACCGTCCAGGTTTTCGCGATTTTTCTGATTTAATGAGTATCTTGGAAAAATTAGAAATCGACTAGTATGCTAACTCAGGTGAAGGAAAAATACGCTCAGGTAAAAGCCTCGATTTCAGGTAAAATGGTCGTTTTAGGCCTATGGATGCTATCTGTAGTGAAAAAAGTTCTAGGCGAGCGTGCTTATAGTTTTTGCCTTGGTTACCTTGTCTTGGGACAAGTATTCTTGCAAACGCAAGTTCGTAAGGTACAAACAGTATAC
>JBEBDF010000099.1:0-5771 GCA_041157105.1 Bacteroidota bacterium
ATTTGACTTTGGTGGCGCCTTTTTTTCGCCCGGAAACATTGGAATATTTACAAGATTTCCCTCAGGTTCGAATCATTGAGCGTGGCTTTCAAGCCTCCGATTTAGTGGGATTAGACTTGATTATCTGCGCAACAGATTCACCTGCATTACACGCAGAAATTAAGACCTTAGCAGCAGCGCAGCATTTATTGTGCAATGTGGCAGATACGCCTCCTTTATGTGATTTCTACCTCGGATCTATCGTCCAAAAAGGCGATCTGAAGATTGCGATTTCCACGAATGGGAAATCGCCTACTTTGGCAAAACGAATCAGAGCCTTCCTAGAAGACGTCATCCCTGAAGATATCCAAACCTCCCTTGATCAATTAGAAGCAGCCCGTAAAACATTAAAGGGTGACTTTCAAGAGAAAATCACCCAGTTAAATGAACTAACGAAGAATCTAATCTTTAAAAAGAAGGGCTAGTCGTCGATTTTTGCTGTCTCTAGCGTAGGTACCAGGGTGTAAATTATCACCCAAGCTAACATATAGGCACTTCCGCAAAGCAAGAAGATGATGTTATAACCGTCGTTGATATCCCCTAATAATTTGTACTTATCGAGTAATGCTCCCACGATCATTGGGAAGAAAATACCACCTACCGATCCGGCCATACCCCCGATTCCGATCACCGAACTAACAGCTTTCTTCGGGAACATATCCGTCGCAATCGAGTAAATATTCGCGCTCCATGCTTGGTGTGCTGCAGCCGCTAAGGAAATTAATCCTACTGCTTGCCAAATATTATCGCTATAACGCGCTAACATAATCGGAACCACTGCAAGAGCGAAACTAAACATGGACCATTTGCGTGCTTTAAACGATGGCCAGCCTTTGTTTATCAAATAACCAGACAACCAGCCGCCGCCGATACTACCAATCGTGGTAGCAGTATACACGATGATTAATTCTAAACTAGGCTTCTTTAAGTCTAATTGGAAGCGCTCCGAGAAGTAAGATGGTAACCAGAAAAGAAAGAACCACCAGATAGGATCCGTGAACATTTTGCCAAAAAAGAAAGCCCATGTCTGCTTGAATCCGAATAATTTCGCCCAGCGTACCGGAGTTACATTGTCATCTTTTGCCTCCATATCCGCGTGGATATAGTCGAATTCTGCTTTCGATAAGGATTGGTGCTTGGATGGCACCTCATAGTATAGCCACCAAAAAATCAACCACACAAAGCCAATCGCACCTGTTGCAATGAAGGCCATTTCCCAGCCATAAGCCCCTAAAATCCAGGGCACTAAAATGGGTGCTGCCACCGCGCCTATGTTCGCTCCTGAATTAAAGATACCCGTTGCCAGCGCACGCTCATTCTTCGGGAACCATTCGGCTACTGTCTTAATAGCTGCCGGAAAGTTTCCAGCCTCGCCCAGACCTAATAAAGCGCGCATAAATGCAAAGCTCATGGTGCCTGTAGCTAAAGCGTGCAACATCGCAGCAATACTCCAAACTACGATTGATATAGAATAGCCTAATTTGGTTCCGATGCGATCAATAATACCGCCAAACCCCAACAAACTAATGGCATAAGCCGCTTGGAAAGCAATAACAATATTTGAATAATCTGTCTCAGACCAGTCAAATTCTTTTTCTAAAACCGGCTTCAATAATCCAATAACCTGTCGGTCTAAATAGTTAATCGTCGTCGCGAAAAATAGCAATGCGCATATTTTCCAGCGGTACTTTCCAATTGTTTCCATATTATAGTTCTTGATAGATTTTGATTAGGTTAGCGATCGTATTTGATATAGAGGTATAGTCTTCTTTTTGAATTAAATCGGGTGGGAATAATTGGGATCCCATACCCACGGCTGCAGCACCAGCGCTGAACCACGTTTGTAAACTTTCACGGTTAGGTTCCACGCCGCCCGTTACCATAATTTTGGTTTTCGGCATCGGTCCTTTAAGTGCTTTCACGAAAGCTGGACCTACCACATTACCTGGAAAAATTTTCACATATTTTGCTCCTAAAACCTCCGCATTGCGAATCTCGGTCAAGGTCATCGTTCCTGGCATCCAGGGAATATTGTGTTTTGCACAAATTTCGCCTACCGAAGCCGTCGTGAATGGTTGTAACATGAAGTCAGCTCCCATTTCGATGAATTCGCTCGCCTGTTTTGCATCGTAAATTGTTCCGATTCCTAAAACTAAATCTGGACATTCTTTTTCGCAGAAATCGATTAATTTCGCAAAAATCGCTGGAGCGGCTTCGCCGCGGTTCGTGAATTCAAATACGCGAATTCCACCGTCATAGCAGGCTTTTAGGACGTTTTGGGCGATCGTTTGATCGGAGTTGAAAAATAAAGGTACGATTGGCGTTTCCGCTAATCGAGAGTACACTACATCTGCTGAATTTCTAGCCATTATTATCTTTTTAATCGTCCAGTAATATCACCGCCCATGACGGTTTCAATCTCGTCTAAGTTAGACAAATTTATATCTCCTTCGATCGTGTGTTTTAAAGCGGATGCCGCCACCGCGAAAGCCAAGGACTTCGCCTCATCGCCATAGACTAAGTTTCCGTAAATATATCCGGCCATGAAAGCATCTCCACCACCGATGCGATCGACGATTTGAGAGATTTCAACCGTATCCGATTTGATGACTGTTTTGCCATCGAATGAAGTCGCTGATAAGGTATTTTGCGAGGCAGAAATCTGACCTCTTTTCGTATTAATGATCTTCTTTATATTCGGGAAACGCTCTTTGATTTGTAGACAGATATCATGCCACCCACTTTTAGCGCGGCCATCTGGAACGATATCTAAAATATCCTCCGCATCCGCCTTTCCACACACGATGATATCACATTGTGCGATTAAGTCAGGCATCACTTCTTTCACTGATTTACCATATTGCCAAAGGTTCTTCCGGTAGTTTACATCCGCAGAAATGGTTAGACCTTGTGCTTTTGCCTCTTTTAATGCGGCAGTCAAAGCGACTGTTGCTGCCTCCGAAATAGCAGGTGTAATACCTGTCCAGTGGAACCAACCTGCACCTGCAAAGATTTCCTTCCAGTTAAAATCCCCTGGATTCAGATTCGCGAAAGCAGAATCAGTGCGGTCATATGTCACTTTGCTCGGACGCATCGCTGCCCCAAACTCCACGAAATACAAACCTAAACGCCCTTCTTTATACGCCGTATGCGACATATCTACACCCACTTGGCGGTAATAGCCAGCCGCTGCTTTGCCTAATTCGTTGTTTGGGAAACAAGTCACGTGTTCCGCCGGGATACCGATATGGGCTAAACCACCCGCCACGTTCGCCTCGCCACCACCGTAGGTAATGTTTAGCGATTGGGCTTGTGTGATGCGGCCATATCCTGCAGGACTTAAACGCCCCATTATTTCGCCAAAAGTAATAACCTTCTTCATTAGTTCTCGAAATTAAAAAATCCTGCGGCGTTGTTGTAAGAAATATCCTCCACTAGCTTCCCTAACCAAGCCATATCCGCTGGTAGCTCACCATTTTCAACATCTGCGCCAAGTAAATTACACAAGATTCTTCTAAAATACTCGTGTCGTGGGAAGGAAAGGAAACTTCTTGAGTCGGTTAACATCCCCACGAAGTGACTTAACATACCCATATTAGAGAGCGCATTGATCTGCTTTTCCATTCCGTCTTTTTGGTCCATAAACCACCAGCCAGAGCCAAATTGCATCTTTCCTACGATGGTTCCATCTTGGAAATTCCCCGTCATCGTAGCTAACAATTCGTTATCGCGCGGGTTCAAATTATACAAAATCGTTTTCGCTAATTGATTCGTCGAATCTAAGTGATTTAAGAATTTCGACAAAGGTCGTGCCTGCTCAAAATCTCCAATCGAATCAAATCCCGTATCCGGCCCTAAAGCGCTCAATAAACGGTCGTTGTTATTTCTGATTGCCCCGAGGTGGAACTGTTGTGTCCAACCTTTGGCATGATCTAAATGGGCAAAATAAACCAGCATCGCTGATTTGAACTGCACCTTCTCCTTTTGATTAATCGTTTTTCCAGTCATCAATCGCTCAAAAATATACGCTATTTCCTGCTCGGTATACTCATCCGCGTAAATCTGCTCTAAACCGTGATCGCTTAAACGACATCCGACCGAATGAAAGAAATCATGTCTCGCCGCGATCGCCTTTTTATAATCAGCTAAGGTGTGAATCTCCATTTCAGCCGCCTTTGCCACTGAATTTACATATTCCACGAATACGATCTCATCATCCACGCCCATCGCCTTATCCGGACGGAAGGTAGGCAAAACTTTGATTGCGAAACCGCTCTCTTTAATTTGTTTATGATACGCCAAATTGTCGATCGGATCATCCGTCGTACAAAGTGCTTTCACGTTCATTTTTAGCAATAAATTGCGCACAGAAAACTCCTTCGTTCGCAACAATGCATTGCATTGATCGTAGATGCGCTTCCCATTTTCGGCATTCAATAATTCCGTAATCCCAAAATAGCGTTGTAACTCTAAATGCGTCCAGTGATAAAGCGGGTTACGCATCGTGTAAGGTACTGTTTCCGCCCACTTTAAGAATTTCTCCTCGTCAGACGCATTCCCCGTGATGTATTTTTCATCCACTCCATGAGCACGCATCGCACGCCACTTGTAGTGGTCGCCGGCTAACCAAATTTGGGAGATGTTATCGAATTGCTTGTCCTCCGCGATTTGCTGCGGGATCAAGTGATTGTGGTAATCAATGATGGGCATTTTTGCCGCATATTGATGGTACAACGTTTGCGCGGTCTCTGACTGCAACAAGAAATCTTTATCTAAAAACGCTTTCATAATTGGTCGTTTAATCTATTCAGTAGTTAGTGGGCAGTGGACAGTCGTCAGTCGTCAGTGGGCAGTAGTCGGTAATCAGTGTTAAGAGGGCAGTCGTCAGTGGTCAGTCCGGAGGAAATAAGTCCGGAGGTTTCATGTTTACTCTCTACTCTGTAATCTCTACTCTATACTCTATGCTCTCTTCTCTCTTAAATGTACTTACTAACCCCCTCCACAAACCCGGGAACCGCACTTAAGTCCTCTCCCCAAAGTTCTTTATCAGCTAATACTTTCTTCAAATCAAAATTCTTCCATGCCTCAAAGAAATAAGGGGCATAGTCGCACTGGATAGGGTAGGCCTCGCCATTGCTATCGCCATAATACTTACCATTTTCTTCTTTCACCGCGTGCATAAACTGCAAATACGCAGCGAATCCCATGCAGAATAGCTCTGGAGCTTTGCCAAAATTCTTCGCATAGTTCACTAACAGAGGCACGTTGCGCATACGCATTTTGGTCGTATACTGAACCGTAATGTCGATCAACTTGTGGTTAATGAACGGGTTACGGAAACGGTCTAAAACCGAACGGCCGAAACGATCCGCCACCTTAAAGTCCATCTTATACGGAATACCCAGCGCTAATTCGCTCAGCATCAAATTCATAATCAACTTGCTCAAATAGCCATTTGCCATCACATCCTTTACGATACGGAAGCCTAATAAAAAGGACATCCCGCACAATAAGGTATGCGTGCCATTCAATAAGCGCAATTTCAACTCGCGGTAGATCTCGATGTCTTCCGCAATAATCACTCCCTTATCAGCCGGCGCAAAGGAAAGAACTTCTTTCACTTTAGCTCCCCCCTGAATCGCCCAAAGGCTATATACCTCTGAGATGATCATCAGCGAATCTTCGTAACCAAGTTTAGCACAAATCTCCGCGTTAGTCGCCGCATCTGGGCT
>JBEBDF010000100.1:0-5722 GCA_041157105.1 Bacteroidota bacterium
ATCGGATCCGCCTCCTCTGGTAATAATTTTACTTGGAAAGCATCCTTGTAACCAATGGCCTCGAAGGCCTGATTCCACCAGCGACCACCCTCCATCAAAGCAGAACGTACAGGTTCCGGTGTGCCATTGTCTAAATAATATATGATCGGTTTAACCGCCTCGCTTACCGCTGCTTTCGGATCTTTTTTCTCCAAACGATGGCGCGTAATCCACTGCTTCAACACCACTTCATTCAAAGGAGAAGAATAGTCTTGGAAGGATATCGCATTTGCTCCAGAGCGCGGGTCGAATACACGCGGTTGGTATTTATTGTCTGGTAATTGAATAAAGGAATGGTGTTCCACCACGCTAACATAATCCGCGTTAGGGGCTACGGAACGAATTTCTGCTCCAGTTCCATTGCCTGCAAAGGTCAATCGCGCCTCGAATTCACTGTTCTGCGGGAAGGATTTCGTGCGCTCTAATGCTAATGAACTTTTGGACTTATCTAAACTGTAACTTCCTTGTTTTGCCTGAGTTAAGCGCTTCAAAACGCCATGCGCATCTTGCATTAAGAAATCAGTGATATCAATAATATAAGCCCCCTCTGATGTGCCTTCAATTTTGAATCCGAATAAAACCGATTTTGCGAAGGCTTGCTGTACCGATAATTTCTCGAGTTGATTCGTGGTATTCGCTCGGTATTGGGTATTCGGCTGAACCAAGAATAATTTGTTCCCTTGTTTCTCAAAGAAAACGACCTGCTCATTGCCTAATTGGCCTCTATCCAGTCCTAAGTCATTATTTCCAACGCCCTGCGCTAAGGAATATACATATAGGAATTCCTCGTTTAGCTTTTTCACTTCTAGGTAGATTTTGTCATTCGACTCATCCGTATAGAAGTTGAAATAGCCGGTATGGGCTTTCATGGACTTGATTTTGTCCGCGATTTGTGCGGAAGCACTAAGGCTAAAAAGGACGAAAAGTAGGAGCAGTTTTTTCATAACCCAATTTAGGAATTTACCTGATAAAGAAAAAGCTCGAATTTCTCCGAGCTTTCTAATTTACCAGCGATCTAATCCCAGAATTTTTTTGCCCAGGTCATTTAGTTCGGCAGTTTTGTATTTCGTTTGTTCCCATTTGCGCGGATCACCTGGAAAGGCATAGCCCTCAGGAGCGATGCGATCGCGCCAAGAATTAATCCGCCATTCTCGCAACGAGGTATTATCTTCCTCCGCCGGCATCATCGAAATATATTGAGCGCAACGCACCTTATCACTGTTGTTTGCTCGGATTCCGTGCGGCTGCGTGCTATTGAAAATCAGTAGATCCCCAGCTTCTAATTTAACCTTCGTAGGGGTGAAACCTGTGGTATCAGGAAGGAATCGATTACGGTCTTCTGGTTGCGTTAATTTCCAGGTATCGTAGTCGCGGAATAATTCGGGGATGCATTGAAAGCCTCCCATGTTTTCATCTAGTTGATCTGCTAATGCCAAAACCCCTTGCACATTCACCGGCTTCGTCTCCGGATCATAATCCCAGTGGATGAAGGCTTTGTATTCGTGGCCTGGGCGTATAGGGAAGTTCAAGTTTGCACGATCGATCGTCACCCATAATTTCTCCGTCCCCCAAATATCCACAAATGCATCATAAACTCTTTGCGTCGAGCGATTGTCCCACTGCAATTGGCTATTATAACATTCCACCATCCCCGTGTTCGCCAATTCCTTCATCTTCATTTCTGCCCTAGGAGCCGTGTACCAGGTGCTCGGGTCATTCGCCTCTTTTTCCTCAAATTCATACAAGAAAGCTGCTGTCTTTAAGGCTTGCTCGCGTGGCACCGCTTGCTTAATAACAACGTAGCCATTATGTTTCCAAAAGGCCCAATCCTCCTCACTTAAAACCCGTAAAGGCTGTCCGTTTGAACGATCGTTTAATTTTAGCGCACTGCTTTTTGCTGTCGATGGATTGCCCGGAATGTCGTAGTGGGCGTTGTTAGGGATGTCTGTTTTCATAGGTTCTTATTTTATGCCAAAGGTATAGCAACCTGAGCCTCTTTTTTTCTGCTCTATTGATAATTATTTGCACTGTATTGATATATTATTTCCACTTTTTGCTATTTTAGGGTAATGAAATTGAATTTAGAGCAAATATTGCCGGATGCGGATAGTTCGTTTAGGTTTCTTTTGACCCCTAAATTGAACGAAGTTTTCTATTGGCATTTTCATCCAGAAGTCGAATTAGTGTATGTGGAGGCAGATAAGGGGATCAGGCATATTGGGGATCATATTTCCACTTATGAGGGCTGTGATTTGGCCTTAATCGGGTCCTATATTCCGCATTTGAATTTTGATTATGGGGTCAAAGCCACCGTGGAGACGGTGGTGATTCAATTTCCAGAGACCTATTTTGAAGCTGGATTAGCTCGAATTCCAGAGCTTCAAAAAGTAGTGGATTTAATGGAAAGAGCGAAAACAGGTATTGCATTTACGGGTGAAACGAAGCGAATAGCTGGGGTTCGGTTAAAGAAATTACAGTACATGGATCGTTTCCATCAATTTATGGAGTTGATAAGCATCTTCCAGTTTTTGGCCGTATCCGACGAATATGAAGATCTTGAGGTTCGGCCTATCTCTAGTCAAACCATCTTAAAACAGCAAGAAAGGATGCACCGCATCCACCAATTTGTCGAGATGAATTTCCAAAAGCCCATTGATACCCAACAAATAGCAGAGGAGGTGAACCTTACCTTACCCGCCTTTTGTCGCTATTTCAAAAAAGCAACGAAACTAACCTACACGGACTTTGTGAACCAATACCGCGTGCAATACGCGAAAAAACTACTTATCCAAGATAAGAATGTAACCGAGACCTGCTTCGAATGTGGTTTCGAAAGTCTGTCCTATTTTAACCGCATCTTTAAAAAATTTGCAGGGGTGTCACCTTCAACTTTTAGGAAGGGGCAATAAAAATAAAAGGCCGAAGAACAACGTCCTTCGGCCTCCTTAAAATTCCTCAGAGAAATTTATTTAATCCCTTGAGAGAATTGATCTAATCCAGAGATTTTTCCATTTAAGTCAAACTGAAACATCTCTACTAATGACTTGTTCCAAACGCTACCATCTTTCGCAACACGCTTCTCCGTAGAAGTTACGATTACACCTGAAACTGGATCTGTATAAGCGATTTTGATAGGAATAATTCCTGAGATTTTCCACTCAACCGATTTGAAGTCATTCATCATTTGACGAAGATCTTTCTTTTCGATCACCATTTTGTTGCCATCAAAGTCTGTTATTTTGACTTTATCAGCGAAGAAAGAAAGGACAGTTTCCACATCTAATGCATTATATGCCTTGTTGAATTTTTCGATTGCTTCCACTTCGCCACGGTTAGAGAATTGGAATGCTCTACCGTTTGTTTCTCCTTTTGAGTAGAATCTTCCACCTGATGTTTGTCCAAACTCGTTTGATTTTGGGATAGATGAAAATTGGTTGAAATCTGAAATTTTCCCAGACTGGTCTATTTTAAATAATTCGAACAAATTCATTTTTTCCTTTGAACCATCTATCGCTTCGCGCTCCTCTGTAGATTGTAACATGACAATTTCGTCCGTTGAACCTGCTACCTTGATAGGTAAAATGGCATAGGGAACGTTATTTAATTTCTTCATGTAAGCATGCCATTTCTTATTGAAGTCACCTGTTTTCTTTTGCATCTCTGGAGAGTAAAGAGCTAGGTCTTTTTCTGAATCATTTGAGTTGTACGCTTTCACCATGTCTAAAATTACTTGGCTACTTTTCTCTGAACCTAATTGGAAACCTTTACCTGCATCTTTGCCAGAGAATATTTTACCCGCTGTTTGTTGTGCTGATGCACTGAATACCGATGCGATGATAGCACCTACTAGAACAAATTTTTTCATTGAATTAATTTTTTGATTTGGTTGGCAAGTACGCGCATTTCAATACGCATTGAAAGAAGTGGTGACTTGAATTTGTTCCCAAATGCGCAAAACGGAACAGATTTATTAGACGTAAAAATGAGTATACCGTGTTGATGAATTAGGTTTGGAAAAACTAAAAAGCGAATCATTATGAAAAAAATTCTTTTATCCCTGTTTGTAGCTGCAGGATTATTCTCTTGTACATCAGAAGCAGATCAAAAAGCAAAAGTTGGAGCTGAAAACGTGGCTTATTACTCACGTGTTTGGGAGGTGGCTATCAATGAAGGTCGCACGAATATTTTGGATTCAGCTTACACGGAAGATGCGGTATTGCACACAGTTCCAGAAGTAAAAGGCAAAGCGAATTGCAAGGCTTATTATGAAAATTTTGTGACTGGTTTTACGGAGCGTCAATTTATCGTGAAAGAGATCTTCGCTGATGGAGACAAATTAGTGAAGTATTGGCAGTTCAAAGGAAAGCACACGGGTAATTTCTTTGGCATTCCTGCAACAGGTAAATCCGTAGATGTGATCGGTTGTACGATTGCCAAAATGAAGGATGGAAAGATTACGGAGGAGCAAGATTTCATGGACAACATGGTCTTGATGCAGCAGTTAGGTCTACTTCCAGCGGCACAATAAATAAAAAGAAGGTGGAGGCTTAGGCCTCTGCTTTTTCTTTAATATAGGCGGATGGTGTTACTCCTTTTCTGGCTTTAAAGGCGTCGATGAACTTCGAACGTGAAACGAAGCCCGCATCTGAGGAAATGGCTTCAATAGTAATGCGCTTCGCATTCCCCTCCTCGATTAATTGACATGCATATTCAATGCGTAAGTCATTTTTCCATTCACCAAAAGTCTTCTTTAGTTCCTTGTTAAAATAACCGGACAAAAATCTTTCTGGAATTTTAAGGTCAAAGGACATTTGGGACAAAGAAAAATCATTCTTCACGAAAGGATGCGTGCTCAAATAGTGCTGTAAATCTTGTTCGAATTCTCTCGAAGCAGGTTCTTTCTTAGGTAAACTGGATTTAATCTCTTGCAAAATCGTAGCAGGGGCTAGTTCTACTTCGTAGGAAACGTTACCGTACAGGATTTTGGGAAAGAGAAATAAGATGAAGTTTTGGACAAAAAATCCTCCTCCACAAATTCCAAAAAAACGTGCTTCGCTGAAGATGATATTCGAAGGAATCCCTAAAATGGCGTAGTTATGCGCATATACTGTGAGCATATGTCCTAAACTATTTCCGGCGATGACTAATTGCAAAAAGACGAGAGAGAATATCCATTTCTGAATCAGTCGGTGATTCGAAGGCAAAGCACCATATTTCTGCATCAAGTGGCGCTTATTCCATAGGAAATAAATGACTGCGCTGATGCAGTAAAGGATCAAATGTATGGAGCGGCCGTACAAAATCTGCTCAAAAGTGACCCATTGGAAGTTTAAATTATAGTCTTCTGTGATATTCACGATTTCATGTGCCATCGCAGTTTTAGTCGCAAAGGGCAATGTTGTGAAAGGTAATGTCGCAAAAAAAGTAAACACGGCGGGAATTAAATGAAGCAAATCATAGAGATGCAATCGCTTGTCCTCTGATACTGTGTGTTTTACGTAAAAAAACAAGGCGGGACCTAGTAAAAAGGAGAGGGGTAAAAAATGCACAAAACATATGCCTTCCCAGAACTCGATTTTGCTGTAATGTAGGCCAAAATAGACCATCAAAACCGAATTGCAACACAAGAAAAATAAGGCTAAAAACGTATTAGATCTATTTAATGAACTTAAATAGTACAAGA
>JBEBDF010000101.1:0-5681 GCA_041157105.1 Bacteroidota bacterium
CGCCGCCCGTATAGGCGAATAAGTTCAAGAATTTCGGTTTAGGAGTTTTTAATAAGGGAATATTTTTTGCCAAAAATTCCCAATTAGATGCCTGTTCAGGGAAAATACCGACGTGTTTAAAAGAAGATAAGGATATTTTGAAATTTAAATCTAGTGTATCAGATTTATAAGGCATAAACCATTTAGCCGGCACCCCTTTCTTTACCTCCCAAACGCCACGTTCTGTACTACCCTTTTCTTTTTTGAAATAGGCATTTGCCTTACTGGCCCAGAATTCTTCTGATAGAGACTTTTGCCAAATAGCCTGTGGCTCTGGCCGTCTTACCACAAAAGCGCCAAACTGCTCTAGCTTTTCGAATCCACCGGAGTCAATTAATTCATAATTTTTACCCCAAAATGTGGGTGTTTCAATGGCAATAGAAGCTTTATTTTTCAATTTTTAGGGGTTCAAAGGGATTTTAGTTAGGAAGTAAACAGCACGTCTTCCTTCCTCTAAATTGTTAATTGTTTGATTACCAGAGGCTAGGAAATTATTGCCATACCAGAAGTTTAAATCTGATTTTTCTTGACTACGAATTTTATCTCCATCGTTCTGAGTAATTAATTCCTGAACTTTCTCTTCTCCAGCTTGACCTTGTGCACTAATGTATTTAGAAATGATGTTGTTCCCTCTTTGATAAGATAAGGTCAACACATCACCATGTAACGAAGTCTTAATTTTTTGAATTAATCTATCCTCTTTGATATTATTTAAATCAATCGAATGATCCCATAATAAGTTGCCTTTTTCGTCCAATTCGGCAATCACAGCATGTGTATAAATCCATCCATCAAATTGCTGGGTATTACTATAAGAATTAAATCCCCTGTAACCCCATGGACTATAATAGCTAGAGAATGGAGAATAAAGGCCATAGTTTCCATATCCCCATCTGAATGGATTATAAAGCATATTCCAAGGTGATAATAATCCCCCTGCGAACATGGCTCCAGCACCGCTCCATGGTGATAAACTAGCATACTTATAATCTGGATAAAACGATTCAGCAACAACGATGTAATGGTCACCTTTTTTAATTATCTCGTGCATTAACAAACGATAATCTAATCGTAGCTCTTCTCCTTTATCCTCTTTTGTTTTTATCTTTTTCTCTTGTTTGTTTTTCTGTTTTTCTCCCAAGAAATTGAAAAAATTATTGAATTGCGTAAAGCTGTGGAATTTCTCTTCTTGTGGCTCTCCATCCAAATAAGTTGAAAAATAGATTCCTTGCGAACTAGGACCTCTTCCAGATCCAATGGTGTTTTTATGCCCATAAGTGCCTACTACGACTTGGAGAGAGTCGTTCAATTGTGTTGATTTGGCATTCATTTGCGCATATTCTACCTTTGGATTCATAGTAATTTGACTCAATTGGTTACCATCTTCATCAAAAGACTTTAAAATTAACTGGTAGTTCTTCGCTTTTTTACCCACAGAATAAACCACATTAATTTGTTGATGTGTCGTATCCAAATCCATTGATTGTATTTCAGCCTCACCGTTAACCACCACCGGAAGAATGCGGGTTATTTTTTCGCTTAGATTAGTATATAAAATAACCGGATTATTATTTACCATACCGCCTATAAACAAGGATTGATTCAAAGCCTTAAAGTTTGAAATTTCCATTTTCTCGACTGAGAAGATTTGAAATTTTTCTAATATTCCATCTTGTGGATTAACTCGAACAATGTAATAGTTGTTACTCTTAAAGCGGCTAAATAATAAATTCAAATATTTTCCATCATAGCTATGAGTCACGTAATCAAGGTTCGCATCCACGCTACCTTGATGTATCCAAACTTGTTCTAAATCAGTATTATATCTTCTAATTACAAATTCAGACTTGCTTGTGTGATGTAACACAACCACCCCTTTTTCTCCTAATGGAATGGAAAAAGTTTCTAATTGATTGGATCTTGCAAGAATTTCGACTCGTTTTAAATCTTGTGCGTTAGATAGATAACTACAAAAGATTAAAACGAAGAAAAGGCGGATTGATTTCATATTTTATTCAGCTAGGCTTAAAATAATATCGAATTCTGCTTTTGCGACTGGGGTTACCGATAGACGTGATTGCTTAATTAATGCCAAACCTGACAAGCGATCATCTGCCTTCATTGCTTTCAACGTAACCGTTTTATCAAACTTTTTCTTAGGAATTAATTCAACTACCACCCAACGCGGATCCTCAGTCGTCGGATCAGGATAATGTTCCTTACTTACTTCGGCAAGCCCCACGACCTCCATTCCTTCATTTGAATGGTAAAAAAAGACCCAATCGCCCTTTTTCATCGCCATCATGTTATTGCGAGCCTGGTAATTTCGTACCCCATCCCAAACAGATTTCTTCTCTTTAACGAAATCATCCCAAGAATATTTGAATGGTTCTGATTTTACTAACCAATAATTCATGACTATGGGAATTTAGGAAATTTAGAGAAGTCAGGTTTGCGTTTCTCCAGGAAGGCATTTTTTCCTTCTTTGGCCTCATCAGACAAATAATATAATAAGGTTGCATTTCCGGCTAGTTCTTGAATACCAGCTTGTCCGTCTAATTCTGCATTGAAAGCTGACTTTAACATACGCAAGGCTAATGGGCTCTTTTCTAAAATCTTTTCACACCATGCCACTGTCGTTTTTTCCAATTCTTCCAAAGGAACCACTTTGTTGACTAACCCCATCTGAAGCGCATCTGCAGCGTCATATTGATCACACAGGAACCAAATTTCTCTGGCCTTCTTTTGACCTACTACACGCGCTAAATAAGAAGCACCGAATCCGCCATCAAAAGAACCCACATTAGGTCCAGTTTGTCCGAAACGCGCATTTTCCGCTGCAATTGATAAGTCACAGATGACGTGTAAAACGTGTCCACCGCCAATGGCCCAACCGGCTACCATCGCTACGACAGGCTTAGGAATGGTTCTGATTTGACGTTGTAAGTCCAAAACGTTTAAACGAGGTACCGTATCTTTTCCAACATATCCACCATCTCCACGAACACTTTGATCTCCACCGGAACAAAACGCTTTTCCACCTTCCCCTGTTAAAATAACTACTCCTACTTTCGGATCTTGACGCGCCAATTCCATGGCCTCAGACATTTCCTGAACAGTTAATGGCGTGAAGGCATTGTGTTTATGAGGTCTATTGATGGAAATTTTAGCAATTCCATTATAGAATTGAAAAAGGATATCTTCGTAGGTTTTGATGGTTTCCCAAGGGAAAGATGAAATCATAATATTAATCGTTTTTATCGTTGTATTCGACCTCCCAGGTGTGGTCGGCTAATAATTTTACTTTAGCTAAATAACGGCTATATTTGAAGGAACGGCCCCATTCTTCAGGTGCTACTAATGACATCAAATCAGATCCGTCTTCTTTTTCGTATAAATAATAAGTTTCGCTGATGATGGGTTCGAATCCCATAGCAGCATCATATATACGCTCGGAAATTTCTTTTCTGTCCGCTAATAACTTAGCCTGACGAGCTAGAACTTCCATTTGTTCGTATAATTGGTTCATTTGGCGATCCGTTTGTTGGCGCATAGCTAAAACGGAACGTCCCTTTACTTTTCCCATATCATCCGGTTTGATGACAGCTCCTCCAGCCGTATGGGCGTACGGTAGTAGACCGGGATTTTCAGCTACTTTATCTGGATTAATGGGATTTAAGAAGGGGTCTTCTGACATAATGAGTTGGGCTTTACGATTACCCTTTATTAACTTACGAAATTAGATAATGTTTGGTTAATTTTGGAAAGAATCTGTGATTATATGCGCATCCTGCCTTCTCTTTTATCAGAATTACCTTTAGCTGAATCGGAATTTGAACAACAAGTATTCGAATTTTGTCAGTTGTGGCGTTCGGGCGCTAAATCGTTTTTATTTCATTCTTCGGGTTCTACAGGAGATCCTAAACCCATTCACCTTTCTAGAGAGCAGCTTTATTCCTCTGCAAAAATGACGGGAGAATGGCTTAATTTACAAAAAGGGGATGTTGCTTTGTTATCTCTTTCTCCTTCTTATATTGCTGGGGCGATGGTTTTGGTTCGTGCATTAGTACATGATTTAACGGTTCTTTTAGTGGAGCCTTGCCAAAACCCGCTTCTTCAAATCCCTCCAATTTCTATTCATCTCGCTTCTTTTGTACCTACCCAATGGTCGACTATCCTAGATTCCGATGTGGACTTGAATGTGTATTTTAAGGCGGCCAAAGGTGTATTGCTAGGTGGAGCTACTGTTCCAGATTCTCTTAGAAGGGATTTCGGTTTTCCAGTATATGAAACCTATGGAATGACCGAAACCGTTTCTCACATCGCCTTTAGAACCTGGAATCAGCCTGAATTTCAAATCTTACCAGGAGTTCAAATCGCACAGAACGAGGAGAATTGTCTTTTAATTTGTGCGCCGATGACGGAGAACCGCTGGATTGAGACACGTGATGTGGTGGAAATTATAGAACCGGGGCGATTTAAATTAACAGGACGTTTAGATCGAATCATTAATTCAGGTGGAGTAAAGATTCAACCGGAGAAAATAGAAGAAGTATATCGATCTATAATTGAGGCTCCCTTATTTGCTGCTGGGATACCAGATGAGTTCTGGGGCCAAAAGGTAGTCTTGTTTATCGAAGCATCTCAAATGCCTCTTTATGATGAGAAATCGGTTCAAGAACGCTTGAATTCTTATGAAGTCCCCAAACAAGTGGTTTGTCTCCCTTCTTTTATAAAAACACCGACTGCTAAAATAGATACGTTGAAAACCGTAGCTTTGTATCTTAATTCCATTTAAATGAATCCGAATAAATTATCTCGTAGCTTTAAATTGTTTTACGAGTCCCCTATCAATGTGCCTGCTCCTTATCATTTAGAGGCTGTTTTTACCTTTTTGCAATTTGATACGGCTACTCCTAGCGTTGAGATTGAGATTCAATATATCGATCGTTCGGATTTTTCAAGAGAAGAATTAATTGCGGATGGGTTAGTGCCAGATGATCAATGGACATATAAAGGTGAATTACCCCTAGTTTGGCGTGATCGATTGATGCCACAGTTTCAAGAGTATGTGACAGGATCTTGCTCTCCCAAAGACCAGGAGCCCTTTATTACCCTCGAAGCAAATGATACGACGCCTAATGTTCCCTTGTATTTAGAGCCACAGGAGACCTTAATTCAGGAATTTATGCAGGCTATGTTTGAAATAGATGGCCGTGAATTACCGCTTTATTTAGGGTTTCAATTCAAAGATCGGGCTGGTAATTGGCGTAAGATTGAGGGGGAAATGTCATTCGCCTCCTTGAGTTTTTCGTATCTGGATAGTGAAGAAGGGCAAAAGTCTTTTTCAAATTGGGATGAACTGCAGGAATTAATGAATCACGTGTTTATTGCCGAATTTCAGGCGGATAAAGCCAATCAAAACTGTAAATCAGCTAGTTTAGCGGTTTACCCAGGAGATGGTTTGTGGTATGTAGCGGGTCATTCCCTACGCAAGCCGAGTGGAAACAATTATTATTTTGACGAGTTAGAGGAAAAATTACAATTCATTTTTTAACTATGGAAGATCAAATTTTAGAAGTCCTTGCCTTACAAAAGACCGCTTTACTTCGTCTGAGCACCTCTAGTGCAGAAGAGCGCAT
>JBEBDF010000102.1:0-5609 GCA_041157105.1 Bacteroidota bacterium
GAGGATTAGTGGGAATACATTTGGAACACCAAACCACTAATCAATATGTTTAACCACTTCTCTAGATACCTGAAGCTCATCCGTGCGGTTCCGCTGCACGTGATGGCGCAGGATCTCGGGATCGATGCCGGACTTTTGAGCAAATACGAAAACGGCAACCGCATCCCAGACATCGACCTCGTCATCATTTTTGCCCATTACCACCAGGTAGACGCGCGCGAACTTTGTGTGTTTTGGATGCGGGAGCGCATAAAACGATCTTTTGTAGGCTATGAACATTTAGTGGAGGATGCTTTACCTGATGCAGAAAAAGACGTCAAATACTTCCTCAAATTCCACAAAGTAAAACTGGAAAGGAAATTCAGTTTCAAGCTCATCCTCAAAAACGCCATCGTCTACGACCACACCCAGGCCGTCACCCTACGCCATTTTCAATTCCGCCGCCACGGCGTCACTAACCACTAAACCCTTGAAAACATGTTTAACTTCTTTAACCCCAAAGAGCCCCTGCTCTTCTACAACGGCCACATGGGCCCCTACAAGTTCACGAAAGTGACGATTACCATCATCGAAAAAGACAAAGAAGTATTCAGTGAATCCGTAATTGTGGCTCCTGTACCGACGAAGACATTGATTTTTGATTCGCGGAAGTTCTTGAATGAATTAAGGAATAGATGAATTGTCGCGCGGGTATAGAAGGTATTTTGGCATATTGACAGAATCTGTCAATACCTGAAAAGTCGCTTCAAGGCATCTCTACTAATTATAGCAAAAAGGGCCTCCAGAGCCTTATTTCGTAAAAAGACCTACAAAAGAGGTCGAAAGAGACACGATAAAGCTAAAAATCAAAGGCGCAATAAAGCCGGTAACCACGAAGCCTGGAACATAAGCCGCCACTAGATAAACAAGGCCTACCGAGATCACTAAAGAAAACAACCCTAAAGTCATAAACGTAATAGGGAAGCTAATGATCTTCAAAACGGGTTTGATAAATGAATTCACAAATCCCATAGCTAGAGCGACTAAAAGGGCAGTCGTAAAACCATCCACAGTTATTCCTTTTAAATAGCGCGGAATTACTAATACAACCCCAGCGATAATGATGTAACGAATGATGAATCCGATCATAAGATAGATTATTTAGATGCGTGACGAGATTGAAGAACGGTAATGATTTCGCTTAAATCAATGCCACGGTCTTCTAATAAGACTAATAAGTGGAAAATTAGGTCGGCCGCTTCGCCTTTGAAAAGGTCATCGTTTTTCATTAAAGCTTCGATAACGAGTTCGACGGCTTCTTCGCCTACTTTTTGGGCAATCTTATGGGTGCCTAATTGGAAAAGGGAGGCGGTGTAAGACGATGAAGCGGGAGCGGTTTTACGGCTTCTTATGACGTGTTTTAATTGATCAAGCCAGGCGGCGTTGTCTGCGTTTGACTCATTGAAACAGGTGTCTGCTCCGGTGTGGCAGGTGGGGCCGGCTGGTTTGGCCTGAATTAAAATAGTGTCAGCGTCGCAATCGATCGAAAGGCTGATGACGTCGAGGAAGTTGCCTGATTCTTCACCTTTGGTCCAAAGACGGTTCTTCGAACGGCTGAAAAAGGTTACGCGCTGCTCAGAAACGGTCTTCGCATACGCCTCTTCATTCATGTAGCCTAACATGAGAACCGTGCGCGTGGACGCATCTTGGATGATGGCAGGCACGAGGCCTTTGGTGAAATCAGGTTGCTTTGACATATTTCTATTAAATGCGCATCGGGATGCCTTGGGTTGCAAGGTAATTCTTCAATGCCAAAATTTCAATTTCTTTAAAGTGAAATATACTCGCGGCGAGACCGGCGTCGGCTTTGCCACTCGTAAATACTTCGGTAAAATGCTCCATGGATCCTGCTCCGCCAGAGGCAATGATAGGAATGGAGGCTGCTGAGGACACACGAGCGGTTAATTCACAGGCGAAGCCTGCTTTCGTGCCGTCGGCGTCCATCGAGGTTAATAAGATTTCCCCGGCGCCGCGGTTTTCTACTTCGCGGGCCCATTCGAGGGTTTTCAGTTCAGTGATGCGTCTGCCGCCGTGGGTGTGGACGAAGTCCAGGCCCGCGGCGGGTTCAAAGCGGGTGTCGATCGCGACGATGATGCATTGGGAGCCAAAAGCCAAAGCCAATTCATCCACCAGCTCCGGCCGGCGCACGGCCGAGGAATTAATGGAAACTTTGTCCGCGCCGGCGTTCAACAAGGCTGAAACATCCGAAATAGACGAAATTCCACCACCAACGGTAAAGGGAATATTGACATGGCGCGCAACTTCGCGCACTAGATTCACCAAAGTTTTGCGGTCATCGACTGTGGCTGTAATATCTAAGAAAACGAGCTCGTCTGCTCCCTGCTGGGCATAAAGGGCACCCAGCTCTACTGGATCACCAGCGTCGCGGAGGTCTACGAAGTTCGTCCCTTTCACGGTCCGCCCTTCTTTAATGTCGAGACATGGTATGATGCGTTTTGTTAACATTGCGCTGAGAATTTGGCCAAATCAGCTAAACTAATCCGACCTTCATAAAACGCCTTCCCCACAATCACTCCAAATAAGTTCATTTCTCGTAAGCGAACGAGATCCTCCATACAAGCCACCCCACCACTCGCAATCACGCTCAGCGATGGGCTCGAGGCCTGAATTTTTTCGTATAAATCGAAGCTGGGACCTTGTAATAAGCCGTCTTTGGCGACATCTGTTGAAATCACATATTTCGCGCCTTTCGCCGTATAATCCAGCAAAAAGTCAAAAATCGAGATATTCGAATTCTCCTGCCAGCCAGATACAGCGATCATTTCGTTTTGGGCGTCTGCCCCTAAAATAATCTTCTCCGATCCGTACTTCTGCAACCATTCACAAACTAATTCAGGATTCCGAACGGCGATGCTGCCGGCGGTGATTTGAGCCGCCCCAGCAGAGAAAGCGGTATCAATCATTTCGTCGGACTGAACTCCTCCGCCAAAATCAATGTGAAGCGATGTGTTCGATGCGATTCGCTCTAATACGGGCGCATTGACGATCTTTTTTGCTTTTGCTCCGTCCAAATCCACCAAATGTAATCGCTGAATTCCAGCTCCCTCGAAGGCTTTGGCAATCTCCAAAGGATCCTCGGAATAGACCTTTTTTTGGCCATAATCCCCCTGAGTCAAGCGTACGCATTGCCCATTTATCAGATCGATCGCCGGAATTAATTGAAACATATTAGAGTGCTAAGAAATTTTTCAAAATTTGTTCGCCAGCCTTGCCGCTGATCTCCGCGTGAAACTGCGCGGCATAAAAATTATCCTTGTGTAACATCGCAGAAAACGGCTGCACATACTCACAAACCGCGGTCGTATACGCATTTACAGGCGCATAAAACGAGTGCACGAAATAGACGAATTCTTCTTCTTTCAGTCCTTTCATTAAGGGATTTTCGCCCTTTGGCTTGATCGAATTCCACCCGACGTGCGGGATTTTCATGTCTTTACTTTGGAACTTCTTCACCTCCACGTCAAACACCCCGATGCAATCCACATTCCCCTCTTCCGAGTGCTTGCATAACAATTGCATACCGATGCAGGTCGCCAAAACTGGTTGCTTTAAGCCTTTAATCAAGGTGTCGAGGCCCTTTTCTTTCAAATAAGCCATCGCCGTACTCGCTTCACCCACCCCCGGAAAAATCACTTTGTCGGCCTTTTTAATCTCCTCCGGATCATCTGTCCACGTGTACTTTTGCCCAATACGGTCCAACGCGTACATCACCGACGCCACATTTCCCGCATTGTATTTTATGATTGCAATTTCCATAAGCGTACAAAGGTATTAACTTTGGGGGATAATCGCCTCCTTCGCGCGGCCCTTTTATGAACAAAAAACTCGTTTACGAATCGCTTTACCTTGTTTGGATGGGGCTTTTACCGCTGCTGGCGTCTGGCTTTTTGGGCTACTACGCGCTGGCAAATCCTTCATTTTTTACCTCATTCTCTTTACTGGGTTCGGTGATTTTTTGGATTTGCGCTGCCTTGATTATGGGCCTGGCGCTTTGTCCTACGACGTTTTTTGCCTTGTTTACGGGCTATGTGTATGGGTTTTCGGGATTGTTGCCCTTGATTTTGGCTTATTCGGCGGCGTCTGCGCTGGGTTATTTTCTCGCCAAACAATTTGGCGCGACAGCTCTGCTGTCGCGCGTTCCTTCTAGCTTCCTAACGAACGTGCGGTCCTCCTCCTTTTCGTGGGTATTCCTCGCGCGGCTTTCTCCTTTTTTCCCCTTTGCGATCACAAACGCGATTATGGCCTTTGTGGGCGTGCCCTTTCGCTGGTTTATAACGGCTGGAACTTTGGGGATGCTACCTCGTACGTTTTTAGCGGTCTTTACCGGAATTTCAGCATCTTCGTGGGCTTTGTTGTTTGCTCGACCAAAGCTTTTACGCTGGCAAGATGTGGTTTCTCTTTTGTTGTTGATTGTTTCCGCGGTGGGGATGTATGTGCTGGGGCGCCGTTCTTTTAAGTAATGGCGTTTCTGGGCTTATTTGGCACTATTGATGAAATAATCGTGAAGTAGGGGAGCGACTTTTCAGGTATTGACAGAATGTGTCAAAATTCAAATTTCAAAAAGCAAAGTTCAAATTCATAGGGCGACTGAGTCACAAAGTGACGACTAAGCGACATAGTCGCGACCAAGTCCGAAGGACGACTTTCTCCTGCGGAGAATTATCAGTTTTTTAAGTTGCTTTACCGCTAAATAAACCTAAATTTATCCATGGAACCACTAAACTTTAAACTTTACGATTTAGAACGTGCTAAATTGAATCTAAACGACACCGACGCAATGGACTTTGTATCGAGTATTCACGAACTACAAGATCAACGTTTTGAAAATCTAGCTACGAAGGAGTTTGTAAGCAAAGAGCTTTCAGAAACGAAATTTGACATTCTAAAATGGATATTTCTTTTCTGGATAGGCCAAATGTCAATTACTCTCGGCATCGTTTTGTTGCTAATTAAAAATTAAATTCATTTCCTACTACATGACGTCATGAGCACTGATTCGAGTATTCAAGAATTGCAAAAGCACCGAGATAAAAATCAAGTGAATTTAGGCGTCAAGCTTGAAAAAAGAATTGAATTTAATTCAATCGAACAATTACATAATTTAGAGCTAAGGCTACTTGAAAAATTCACTAAACTGGAAATTCAGTTAATAGAAGCTAAATCCGAATTATTCCAATGGATGTGCTTCTTTTGGGTTACTCAAACAGCTGCCAACGTTGTAATGATTCTGCTGTTACTCAAAAAATAACCCACTGACTAAGTCTGCAGGACGACTAAGCCGTAGGCGACTAAATCGCGAAGCGATGACTTCGACGCAGTCGATGCGACTAAGTTGCGTTGCAACGACTAAGACGTAGTCGACTAAGCGACGCAGTCGCGACTACAACGCCTCTGAGTCGATCACCTGAACTTTTCCCCACAAGTGCATGTTATCTTGAATGAACTTTTTGTGGAGGGGGTGGTAGAGGTATTCCTTTTCTTTTTCGGCGCTGTCGAAAACGAGGACCACTGAAAAAGTGTAACTTGCTTCTGTTACGGATTTGTCAAAA
>JBEBDF010000103.1:0-5566 GCA_041157105.1 Bacteroidota bacterium
CCTAAGCCCTGTGGAATATTAACGGCATAATCCCCGGTCAGTTGAGCGATGGCTTGCAAGCCTATATTGGATTCCAAAGCAGAAGTTATCCACCATTCCTTGCCGTTTTCAACAGCCCAATCAATCCAATCTCTAGTGGCTTGAATACCGCCCAGGAAACTTGGTTTTAAGATGATGTAATCTGGATTGATAAATGCCGCGATGGATTTATCCTGCATGCCTATGAGTTCCTCATCTAAGGCGATGGGAAGAATCTGCTGAGCGACCAGTTTTCGCATCTCTTCTGGCTGACCGGCCATTATGGGTTGTTCAATAGAATGCAGGTGGAAGGAAGCCAGTTTTTCCAGTTTAAAAGGTGCATCAGCAGGAGAGAAGGCTCCGTTTGCATCAACGCGTAATGTCAGCTCAGTAGCAGAAAAGCGTGCGCGAATGCTTTTTAATAGTGATAATTCGGTTTCAAAATCAATGGCTCCTATTTTTAACTTCAAACAGGAATAGCCTTGTTGCAATTTTTGCTCAATTTGCTCGCGCATGAATTCGGCGGTTCCCATCCAAATCAGGCCGTTGATGGGTATCGCTGCAGAACCTTTGGCAAAATCATTCGTGAATGGCTTTTTTAAATCGAGTAATGCAGTCTCTAAGGCAAAGCGAAAGGAGGGTTGCTCGAAAGGAATTTCAGAGATTAGTTCGGAAAAATCTAAGGGCGGTTCAATCCCTTGAAAAGGGGATAGGCTCTCTACGAATGCAGGCAAGCAATCATCCGAAAACTCGGGACTTAATCCAAATAATGGACCCGCCTCACCGATTCCCACCCGATTCCCATCCGAGACTTCCACATAATAGGATTTCTTTTTCGTTAAGACGCCTCGTGAGGTGCCTGCTTCGAAGTGAAATTGTAGTTCGTGTGGAAGAAATCGGAGACTGATTTTGGACATGATGCAATTTATTATTTTCTATTCGATTTTGTGCCCTCCCGTATTATTTTTAGCTTTAAGGTTATTATATGAAGCAGATAATCACCTTTCTTCCTTCCTTGCTTTTTGGTTTAATTACCTATGTTCGAAATAAACTCTTCGACTGGGGAATTCTGCCTTCTTGCTCGTTTGATAAACCTCGGGTGATTGTAGTAGGAAATCTGTCAGTGGGAGGTACGGGGAAGAGTCCTCTGGTGACTTATTTAGTCCAAAACTGGCGAGGGAATGATCGATTAGGGATCTTGAGTCGTGGTTATGGACGTAAAACAAAAGGATATGTGGAGGTGAATGTGGAATCGACGGCTGATGAGGTGGGAGATGAACCTTTGGCCTATAAAACGGTATTTCCAGAGCTTCCGGTAGCAGTTTGTGAAAAACGAACAGAGGGTGTGCAAAAAATGCCAGAGGTAGATGTGTTGTTATTGGATGATGCCTTTCAACATCGCTCTATTAAAGGATCCGTTAATTTAGTATGTTCTACCTTTTCTCAGCCCTTTTATGCTGACTCTATGTTGCCTCAAGGGCGTTTACGGGAGTCTGCGAAAGGAATTAAACGGGCTGATGCCGTCATCGTGACACGTTGTCCGGGCATACTTACAAAAGAGCAGAAGTCAAATTTTGCACAAGGAGTTTTGCGAAATACAAAACAGGAAAAGCCTATCTTTTATACGAGTGTGCGTTATGGCAAACCGCAAGGTCCGCGAGAACATTTGCCTACTAAATGGTCATTATTTGCTGGAATAGCTGATCCTAAGCCTTTTTTTACGCATGCATCTTCTTTAGGCCAAATCCAAGAAGAAGTCATTTATGGGGATCATCACCGATTTACGGAAATCGAGTTGTTAGAATTAGAACAGCAGGCCAAAATGATGTCAGGCGATGAAGGGTATCTAACTACCCATAAGGATTATGTGCGTTTAATGACTCAAATTAAAGATTTACCTAATCTAGCGAATCATTTATACTATTTACCGATGGAAATGTATTTCATTGATCAAGAAGAGCAGTTTTGGGACTGGTTGGGAAAAATTTAACTTTGTAGCGTGAAATATAGATTAGTATTGTTATTGTTTTTAGGATGTTTATCATCGCTGTTTGCACAGAGGCAGAGGGGAGGACAGGTTCCTACTGAGGAAAGGAATGGTTTTCCTGATCCGATGGTACCTAGAGATTCTAATGCAGCAAAATCTAAAGATGGTAAAAATAAATCTGGCCGTGCTGCGCTAGATGACTCTACTAAATTGATTTATGGGCCTCAAACCATGGCTTATTTTCTAGAAGATGATATAATAAACGGTCGAGGAACAAAAAAATCAGTAGATACAAGTTTACACTTGTTTCACCGCTATTTATTTCAAGAACGATCGAGTTTTTTAACGGCCAATTTAGGTAATGAAGGTACGGCGGTGAGAAATCTATTTGTTAAGAAATCTGACCAACTAGGTTCTCAAATGGGATACAATGCCTACCTGCCTTATGCATTTGCCACAGATGAGGTTAAATATTACCAGACTAAATCACCCTACTCAGATGTGGAATATTACTTAGGCGCAGGTGGTCAAACTCGCTTAAATTTTACTTTTGCCCGTAATGTAGATTCCTTATGGAATATTGGGTTTGAGATTCAGCGGTTGGTTTCAGATAAGTTTTTAACAGATAGAAGGTTAAAAACGGGTAATCAAACTTTATCCGAACAATGGGGGGGGATATTGCAATCAAATTTCAGAACGCGAAATAATCGGTATCGCTTGTTAACACACTTGAATTATTTTGATTTAGGCATTCAAGATCAAGGAGGTATTCAGCTTTTAAAAGGATTAGATCCCACTACTGCCTTAAAATATGTGGATAATGGAGCGCTTTTTACTAATTCTGGCGTCCAATCGAATGATTCTTTCATCAAGTTCCATTTCTATCACGAATTTATTGGATTCAAAGGATTGCAATTTTTTCAGCGAATTGATGTGGAGAATCGGATGGCTAAATTTAGAGATCTTGATTTTGGCATAAATTTATCTAATGCCTTTTATTCTAAAAATTTTGAGGCGCAGCAGGATTCACTTTACAATGAAAATCAATGGCAATCTTATGCGCACCAGACAGGTATAAAAGGGGTTTTTAGAGGATTTAATTACCGTACTTATTTCAAGCAACGTTATTGGGATGTTAATAATCCATTAGCAAGATTAAATCGCAATCGATTAGAGAATTATGTGGGGTTATTTCTACAGCAGAGATTTAATGAAAAAATTGATTTTACGGCGGAAGGGGAATATTTATTAGGCTCTGATTACCGCTTGCAGGCGAATTTTATTTCTCCTTTCTTTCAGGTGAAAGCTAGTCGAATATCTGTTAGTCCATCTGTCGCCCAAAATTGGAGCTATAATGCTTCTTTCCGTTGGGATCAAACCCTCAAAAATGTCCTTTTTGATGAGTTAACCGGTACAATTGATTTACAAACTAAAGGGGTTTATTTACGCCCAACGGCTACTATTCAGCGAATTGATAACTATGCTTATTTTGATACCTTGGCTAATGCAAAGCAAGTTGCGAATGCGATAGGTGTATTTCGCACAGGTTTTAGTGCTGGAGGGAAGCATGGTAAATTTGAATGGACTTCGATGGTCTTTGTTAATACGAAAACAGGCCCAGATGTGATTAGAATGCCTAGCTTCGTAGCTAATGCTTGTTTCGCATTAAATGTGCAATACAAGAAATTATTGTACATGCAGTTTGGTATGGATGTGCACCATCAATCTGCTTATTTTGCAGATGCTTACATGCCTGCCCTTCAACAATATCATTTGCAAGACCGCTTTGAGATCCCTACCTACCTACAAGTGGATCCTTATGTAAGCTTGCGTATAAATCGAGTTAGACTCTTCTTTAAATTTCAGAATGCAACTCAAGGATTACTTAATAATAATTATTATACTGCTTATTTACATCCAGCGATGGCACGATCCTTTGGTTACGGCGTTCGCTGGTTATTATTTGATTAAAATTCATTAAACCTAAAAATATGAAATCAATTACACGCCGAAATTGGGTAAAAGGAATGGCACTGGCTACTTTAGGCAGCGTTGTTTTTACAGACCTAAAAGCTGCTGATGCGCCCGCAATTAAATGGAGCGCTGATCAAGAAGCCTTATTAAATCAATGGATGGGAGTGATTATTCCTGAATCCAGTATTCCTGGGGCCGTATCTTTAGGAGTTCCTGCCTTTGTGAAGACGATGCTTCGCGATTGTTATGAACCTTCGACATCTGCATCGTTAATGAAGGTTTTAGCTGCATTGCCATCCATTGAGAAGGTTTCTGAGTCAGAGAAGGAGCACTTATTTTTCCAAATTGAACAAGGGAAAAACGGAGCCGATGCACAAAAGGCAATGGCAACGCTAAAAGGCTTAACGATTCGTGGTTATATGACCACAGAATATGTGATGGTGAACCATCTAAATTATGTGATGGCTCCCGGATTTTTCAATGGCTGTGAACCTATTAAAAAATAAATCGACGTATGAATATTTTAACTAACGCAGAAAAACGTACGTATGGAGCGATTGTGATCGGTTCAGGAATGGCGGGCGGCTGGGCTGCCAAAGAATTTTGTGATAAGGGAATTAAGACTTTGGTGCTGGAAAGAGGGCGTCTAGTTGCGCATAATGTAGATTATCCGACTACGCTAACGAGTCCATGGGAATTCGAACACCGCGGACAGTTAACGAAAGAGGAAATAGCTGAAAATCCCATTGTTTCTAAATGTTATGCCTTTAAAGAAGATGCGAAGCACTTTTTTGTCAAAGATAAGGAGCATCCCTATATTCAGGATAAGCCATTTGATTGGATTAGAGGATACCAAACGGGCGGCAAGTCACTCATGTGGGCTCGCCAAACCCAGCGTTGGTCTCAACTCGATTTTGATGGACCAGCACGCGATGGTTTTGCGGTGCCTTGGCCTATCACGTACAAGGAAATTGATCCTTGGTATTCGTATGTGGAGCATTTTGCCGGAATTTCTGGAAATAAGGATGGTTTAGATTCTTTGCCAGATGGTGATTTCTTGCCTCCGATGGAATTGACTTGCGTTGAGAAGCATTTCCAAAAGGAGATGAAGCGTTTGTATTCCGATCGCCATGTGATTATTGGTCGTTGTGCACACTTAACGGAGCCTCGCGATATTCATATTCAACAGGGACGTGGAACCTGTATGGGTCGTAATTTATGCCAAAGAGGATGTCCTTACGGTGGTTATTTCAGTGCCAACTCATCTACTTTACCATGGGCTGCGAAGACCGGTAATATGACTTTAAGAACTGATTCTGTGGTTCATTCGATCATTTATGATGAAAAGAAGCAAAAAGCAGTAGGCGTACGTGTGGTAGATGCACATACAAAAGAGATGGTGGAATATTACGCAAAGGTCATTTTTGTGACAGCAGCGGCGATTAATACGAATTTGATTCTTTTAAACTCGAAGTCTTCTCGTTTCCCGAATGGATTAGGTAACGATAGTGGATTATTAGGAACGCACGTTGCTTTCCATAATTACCGTGCTTCGCTATCTGCGGAATACGAAGGATTTTTAGATTA
>JBEBDF010000104.1:0-5513 GCA_041157105.1 Bacteroidota bacterium
TCGCCTTAACGCGAGGAATAACGATTTCTACGATGTCCTTGTTGATTTTTGCTAGCATCTCTGCTTCTGACGCGAAATCATCGTGTTGTGTTGAAACAACGATCGTATCGATACGTTGTGGCACGTGGTTATCGCTATATTCGATCGTTACCTGAGATTTTGCATCAGGACGAAGGTATCCGATTAACGAAGGCTCATTATTGCGGATATAAGAAAGTTCTTGTAAGATTTTGTGAGCTAAGTCTAAGGCCAAAGGCATGTAGTTGTCAGTCTCCTTCGTAGCGAAACCGAACATCATACCTTGGTCACCCGCACCTTGCTCTTCTGGGTTCTTGCGATCAACTCCCTGGTTGATATCAGCTGATTGCTCGTGAATCGCAGATAAAATACCGCAAGAGTTTGCCTCAAACATATATTCTGACTTCGTGTAACCGATCTTGCGAATCACTTCACGCGTAATCGCTTGAACGTCTAAATACGTCGTTGTATTCACCTCACCGGCTAAAACTACTTGACCTGTTGTTACAAGCGTTTCGCAAGCCACTTTAGAAGTGGGGTCAAAAGCCATAAAATGGTCAATTAACGCATCAGAAATTTGATCAGCTACTTTATCTGGGTGTCCTTCAGAAACCGACTCAGAGGTGAATAGATATGCCATGGGCGAATATTAGTTGTTTATTTAGATTAAAATCAGGGCAAAAATACGATTATTTCAAGGAACCCGCAAGTTCAAATCACTTAATTATTGACCGGTAAATAGTTTTTACCGCGGCTCTTACGAAAGGAAAGGTAGGAACAGACCACATTAACCGCAGGTCTTCTTTCCAGTCGGTTTCTTCTTGTAAAAACTTGAGCAATAAAGCGGGCTTATTATTGTAAAAAAGGCTTTCAAAGACTTTGGAGCCGGCTATTTTTTGATCGATTAATACTCGCAAGAAGACTTCATCTAACCAAATTTTCCAAGGATTAACAGGAATTACTAGTGAAGTGGACGGACCTTTTTCAAGTGCGGAAACGAGGTCTTTACAGAATTTTTGAGTGCGGTAAAAACTATAACCAGTTGTGGATTTTACGAAGCCGCCTGAGGTTCCTATTTTGAGGTGTTTTTGATATAAATTCTCCGGTTTATTCGGATTGTTGCGCATAGGAATCACCCCACTTTCCTCCTCTTTTAACAGGTAATCATCTTCTGTTAGCCCATAATAAGCGAATAAGTAGGATTTGATTTTCGCGCGGTAATAATCGGGTTCACGCAAGGTTGAAGAGAAAAAGGTGTATTCAAATAGGGCCTTGCGTGGACTAGTGGGTAAAACGTACATGAATTCACATTCATTCCCAAAGGCCACTCGGAAATCAAATAAATGAGCAGCATCCGTTTCAAAGTTATTGAAATTACATTCGACTACCCAGCCTAAGAAGTGTTGCTTGAGGTGTTTAGGGTTGTCGTTTTCGCACGGAAAAGGACTGAAACTATCGATAATTTTTTCAGAGGCATAGTAGTCGCCTGTTGATGTTTGAACACTAGAGCCTAAGCCTTGGTAAGTTATGGATTGAATTTCTGCCGATAAGAAATGGATGTTTGGATTTTTACCAAGTTCCGCCTCTATGAATGAAAACCAGGCATTGCCGTTTATTTTGCGATAGGAATAAGGCTCGATAGCAATCTTTAATGAAGACGGTCTAGCACTATGAAAATAAAGGGAATCCCAGGATTTTTCGGCTAGAAAATCGAATTCGCTTGAATCGGAGTTCCAATAGCAAAAGGTTTGTTCATTTCGAATGCCTCGATCAATGATTAGAATGCGACGCGAACTGAGGCTACTTTTGGCTAAATAATACGCAAAAGATAAACCGGCCATTCCACCTCCCGCCAGGATGAAATCATATTCTTTATAGGCTGGAGCGGGTAATTGCATAAACTAGATGTGCTTTTCCGCGTGGTAACTTGAACGTACAAGTGCTCCAGATTCCACGTAGGCAAGTCCACGTTTCAAGCCTTCCTCCTTGTACATTGCGAAGGTATCTGGGTGTATCCACTCGATTACTTCGTGGTGCATTTTAGTCGGTTGTAAATATTGCCCTAGGGTTAATACATCTAAGCCGTTTTCTACTAAATCATCCATCGCTTTTAATACCTCATCTTGTGTCTCGCCCAAACCAAGCATGATGCCAGATTTATTACGTTTACCGAATTCTTTAGTTCGCTTAATTTGCTCTAAACTACGTGCATATTTCGCCTGTGGACGAACATAACGGTATAAGCGCTCCACCGTTTCCATGTTGTGAGATACCACTTCTTGGCCTCCTTCGATCATACGAATCAAGGCATCCCAGTTCGCTTTCACGTCAGGAATCAATGTTTCAATGGTCGTGGAAGGGGTGGTTTCTTTGACCGCACGAACGGTTTGGTACCAAATTTCAGCCCCTTTATCTTTTAATTCATCGCGGTTCACCGAGGTGATTACGGCGTGTTTAACTTGCATTAATTTGATTGCATCTGCCACGCGGCGTGGTTCGTCTTCATCATATTCGTTTGGACGGCCGGTTGCTACGGCGCAGAAAGTACAAGAACGGGTGCAGACATTACCTAAAATCATGAAAGTCGCAGTTCCTTCGCCCCAGCATTCTCCCATATTAGGGCAATTACCGGATTGGCAAATCGTATGCAATTTGTACTCGTCTACGATTTTGCGGACGTTCGAATATTTCTCACCGATAGGTAATTTAACGCGCAACCAGTCTGGTTTGCGGGTATTAGCGTCAGGATTAACTTGAGGTAATTCAATCATTTTTTTTCTATTTACTTTTTCCAAAGAAAAAGGTCACATAACCCGTCGTATAAACAGAGCGAGGGTTGGTTTGGTTTAAAATTTCAACAGGTTGGCTGAAAAAATCAAGGATAAAACCCGTCTCGACTGCTAAATAATTTTGTTTTAAGGTTTCAAATTTAAACTCTAGAGCCGTTTTTACGTGCCATCCAGGTACTAATTTTGATTGAGAAAATCCTGTAAAAAAACTTCCTTCTCCATTGATGGAGGATTTGTTGTAGGTATTATTTAACGCATCAACCATTGGCACGCTGGTCGTTATTGTTTTCCCAGCATCGGTATAGGATAAATCTACATAGTAAGGTTTTAATAGACCAAGTGTAGGTCCTGTGGAAATACGTCCACTCAAACTTGTTCCTCCCTCTTGAGCCTGATTTAAAAGTAAATAATGTTTACCATAACTCGGTCTAAGGTTGATCAGGTAATTCAATTTGCCCTCCACATAGGTTCTTCCATTAAATGAATAAGGGGAGTCGAATTCTTGGTAGTCCTTGGTATTCGTTAGGTCAATATTTACAAAGGAGCGATTAGGAAGATTGTAAACAAAACTAAATCCTCCCAAAAGGCCAGAATTTGTATTTGTATTAATACCAACTCCCCACGAAGCGGAGTTCTTGATTTCTTTTTTCTGAGGTGCAGCTGATTTTCTTTGGCCCATTCCTAAAAAGGGCATTATTAAAATCATCCATAATAAAAAAAATCTAGCCATGTAGGAAAGGTTTAATTTCGTCCACGGAAATATCCCAGTGCGTAGCAGAATAAGGGCAAGCTCCTTTATCAATGACCAGTACTTGAGGTGACTGATGCTCTACAGCGAATTGTTCAGCAATTTGGCCTGAAATAGGTCTGTACGCGATTAAATCCAAATAATACGCTGGTATATTTTCTGATTCCCAAGCTCTTTCAAAGCGATTTAATGCTGTAGAAGAGATCGAGCAACGGGTACTGTGTTTGAAAATAACTACCGGTTTTTCCTGTGAAGTTTCCACAATTTCAACTAATTGTTTCTCGTCTGTCAAGGGTATCCAATTCATAATCACCTGCCTTTTTCGTAATTTTATCAATTCAACTTCAAATTTAGTAAAAAATGAGGGTTTGCCTCTATTCTTTTATCTTGTTTTTATATCGAGTTCTTGTTCGATTGCTTGCTTTGTTTCAAAGCAAGGCTGCGTTGATGAATGAGGGTCAAAAACAGGTTTGGATAGGTCTAGAGCGACAATTCAACGAGAATGATAAGCCGGTGGCTTGGTTTCATAGTGCTTCTTTAGGGGAATTTGAGCAAGGAAGACCCATCATCGAGGCGTATAAAAATGAAAATCCACAACATTTTGTGTTGGTTACGTTTTTTTCGCCATCTGGTTATGAAGTTCGTAAAAGCTATGTAGGAGCTGATTTCGTGAGTTATTTGCCATTGGATGGGTATTTCAATAGTGAACGTTTTTTAAATTTAGTGAAGCCTTCTTTGGCAGTGTTCATCAAATATGAATTTTGGTATTATTACTTAACTGGTTTAAAGAGACGTGGTATTTCAACGATTCTTGTTTCTGCGATTTTTCGGCCAAATCAAGTCTTTTTCCAATGGTATGGTGGATTTTATCGACGCTTATTAGATTGTTTTACGCATCTTTTTGTACAAGATCAATCTTCCGCGGAATTGCTGAATCGGGTAAATGTAACGGTGGCGGGTGACACCCGTTTTGATCGCGTGCTGGATACTTTACGAAATCTCGTTTCTTGGGATTTATTGACACAATTTTTAGACAATACAGAATTTATGGTGGTCGGTTCTGCTTGGCAAGCCGATATGGATGTGTTGATTCCGTTAATAAATTCAAAGAAATACCCTTTCAAATGGGTGATTGCTCCGCATGAAATTAATGCTGAAGAGTTGCTGGAATGGGAAAAAAAGATTGATTTATCGGTTTCTTATTCCAAAGGTCCAATACGTGAAAATGCGGAAGTTCTTTTTGTCAATGAAGTAGGACGTCTGGCTAACCTATACCGGGGTGCCTCTTTTGCCTACATTGGTGGGGCCTTTGGCGATGGATTGCACAGTACCTTGGAGGCTGCGGTATTTGGCCCAACGGTCTTTTTTGGCAATAAAAATTACTTAAAATTCCGGGAGGCAAGAGAACTGATTGAATTAGGTCTGGCCTTTCCTGTAGGTAACACGGAGGAATTAGATAAAGCCATGCGTGTCATTTACGACGACGATCAGAGCTTTGTGAACAAGCAAGTAAAATCTCGGGCATTCGTACAATTACAAGCTGGAGCAACGGATAGAATCATTGAATTTGTACGTAATTTAGCAAGCAATGGAAGGAGGTAAGGGCTTAATTATGCGTTCAACGGGATCTTGGTACGAAATTCGTTCTGAGTCAGGCAAGATATATAAAGGCCGTTTGAAGGGTAAATTTAAGTTGAAAGGTCCTAAAACCTCTAACCCCGTTACCGTGGGTGATCGTGTCATTTACGCAGTCGAAGATGAGGCGAATGAAACGGTGGTCATTGAAGAAATCATTCCGCGTACGAATTATATTATTCGAAAATCTGTTCACAAAACAGGGCAGGGTCAGTTAATGGCCGCGAATGTGGATCAAGCGATCTTCGTGATGACCTTGAAATCCCCTAAAACATCTTTAGGTTTTTTAGACCGTTTTTTAGTTACCGCAGAGGCATTTCGAA
>JBEBDF010000105.1:0-5465 GCA_041157105.1 Bacteroidota bacterium
ATCGCATCCATCTGATGAAAATAACCCGTTAAAAAACAAACGGGATAGTTCAGTAAAATGGCGATCCGTGTGTCGATGTTAAACTTCGCGTGAGCACGAAAATTCACCAATAATAAAACGGAGAAAATAATGGTTAACAATAAGGCTATCATCTTATGAATTCTTAACTAAGTCCTCTAATAAAGCCACATATTCTGGAGAATTGTTTAAGCTTTCGACTAATTGCCAATGTTCTCCTCCCGCCTCTTCGAATAATTCTTTGTACTCCTCACCTACCTCAATGGTCGTTTCTAAGCAATCTGCCACGAAAGCCGGGGAGAAGGCTAGTATCTTTTTCTTTCCTTCTTTTACGAGCTTTTTAATGGTCTCGTCTGTATAAGGTTGTAACCAAGGATCTCGGCCTAAGCGACTTTGGAAAGCTGTACCAAAAGTACCCGGTTTCAAGCCCATCTCTTTCGCAATTAAACGCGTAGTTTCATGGCATTGTGCCCGATAGCAATTGTGATTTTTTTCAGTGATTGTTTCACAGCAGGTACCAAAGACGCAGGTATTCTTGGTGATATCTCCTTTGCGAATATGGCGTTCTGGAACACCGTGGTAAGAGAATAAATAATAATCGAAGTCGACGTCTTTCTGGTAATTCGCTGCTTTAGCGGCGAAGTATTTGGCAAAAATAGGATGCTGATAAAAATAGCTTACGATGGAAAGAGAAGGCATAATTTGCCAGTCTGACATAATTTCCATTACACGCTCATAAACAGAGCCTGTCGTAGCTGAAGCGTATTGTGGGAAGAAAGGAATGACAATTAATTTCTTCAAATTTGCTTGCTGCATTTCAGCCATCACCGTCTTCAAATCCGGACTTTGGTAGCGCATCGCAAGGCGGACCATGTAACCATCGCCTAGACTAGTAGCTAAAGAAGCACAAACGTCTTCCCCATAAAACTTCAAAGGCGAACCACGCTCTTCCCAAAGCTCTTGGTAAATCTTAGCTGATTTAGGTGCTCTAAAGGGAGCAATGATACCATTAACAAGTAAATAGCGAAAAGGGTATGGAATATCGATCACACGACCATCCATCAAGAACTCACGTAAATACTTCCGTACACTAGGTGTACCTGGATCATCTGGAGTACCCAGATTCACTAACAAAACTCCGATCATAGCTTAGATTAAAGCACAAATTTCTGCCTAAAAAACTAGAATACCCAACCTTCCGGAGTAATTTTTGTTCTGGTAGTTGATTCGAAACATTGCACTTTATCTTGACATCCTACAGACCCTGGAGGACAAGCATAAGTTTCACCTGGAATAATCGGAATAATAGGCAATTCCCCTACCGGAATATTCTTAGAACGATCAATAATAAAAATCTTTTTACGAACGGAAAAGACATTAAAAATACCCAATACACGTTCCGAAGGATTCGTAATTGATTTAATATTCAAGCTAAAACGCGTTTCAGCAGGTACATCAAATAGAGATCCAGAAGATTGGATTTGGGAGATTAAACTTTGGTAAAAAGCAAATGCATTTTTAGTGATCGAACGTTGTTCTAAACGAAAATAGTATGGTGTCCAATTATCGAAAGGAATACGAGCTACTTGACGACCTACTACACGTTGTCCATTGGTTAATACATCCGAGAAAACATTTAAATCATTATTCGTAGAAATATCCCAGCAGTTTCCATCACATTGATAGTTTAAAATTGCATCGTTCGGTAATTTAGGTTGCACACAATCAAGCTTCTTGAAATCATATTTACCTCCATCTGTACAGGTGGCACAAAGTCCAATTTTCTCATAGTGTTTCCAATTCCATAGGTAAAAATCACCTTCTGTAGGCATATCTTTGAAATCCAAATAGACGGTAAAACCAGCTCTCCGAACATCTACTTTATCATATTGTTCAAATGTCTCAAAACGAGTAATCGCATTTTCAATTTCAGGCACTGCCTTCATCGTTTCTGCTGTACTTTCATAAGTCTGGCCCATTAACATCTTCACATAAAGCTTGTAGGTAGATCCGACAACTCCTTTGAAACCGGCAGGAGGAAAATAAGTACCCAACGGAATGCCCTCTGTAAAATTTGTTTTAACTCCGTTTTGGTCCGTCACATAGACGATAGCCTTCGAAATTGGTAAAGCCAATTGAGAGGTTAAGCGATTCGAAGAACTCGTTAAACGCACTTTACTTAATTCGGGGTCATCCGAAATATCTGCTTCGATCGTGGTAAACGAAGTAGCATCAATTTGAACGAAATCCTTAATCGGATTCACACAAGCCCACGTGACTACGCCCAGAAGAAAGAGATAAAAAAGTATATTTTTAGGAGATAAAGACATATTACAAGAATTTGAAATTGTAAGTTAAAGAGATGAAAGGAGAGGCGAAAACGCTTAATTCATACGCTCTCAAACCATTCTTAGTTGATTTAAAGAAAACGGAGTAGGGATTTTGGCGACCATATAAATTGTAGATCGTGAATACCCAACTTCCTTCCCAACGTTGTTTTCTCATAGATGGATTATTAATTGTCCAAGAGAAATCTAAGCGATGGTAATCTCTTACGCGGTCATTATTACGTTCTGCAAATACAGGGAATTTCTTACCACCAATCTCATAAGATCCGGAAGGGGAAGAGAATGGACGACCCGTGTTATAGGCAAATGTAAAAGAGAAACTATGGTGTGTGGTCGGTTGAATGTTCAACATCATATTGAACGTATGTGGCTTGTCATAATTTGTGGCAAACCACTCTCCCCCATTAATTGCTTGCACTTCTGGATAATCACCGATCATTTGATTAAAGGCTCTAGCGTAGGTATAGGATACCCAACCAGATACTTCCCCTTTTTTCTTCTGCATCATTAATTCCATACCATAAGCCTTGCTTTTTCCGGTTATCAATTGAGTCTCGATGTTGGGATTCAACTGAAGATTAGCACCGGAAACGAAATCCAATGTATTTCTCACATCGCGATAATAGGTCTCAATGGAAGCCTCATAAACATTTTCGTTAAAGGTCTTAAATAAACCTAAAGACAGAAAATCACTTTGTTGTGGCTTAATAAACGTATCTGCCGTTTTCCAACGGGAAGTAGGCAATGGGGTCGTGTTATTCGATAATAATTGGAAGAACTGCTGCTGGCGGTTATAACCAAATTTCATAGTTGTGTTTTCTGCTAACGAGTACTTCATCGTCAAACGAGGTTCCAAACCACCATAAGATGCCATCACTTCACCATCTCCATACGTCGTTTTCTTGACAATCGAATTCAATGAAGGAACTTGACCAGGCACGTATTCATTAATGGTCCCAGCTCCCATTCGGTAGTATTGTGAATAGCGAAGGCCGGCTTGAATTGTAAATTTGGGACTAATCGTCCACTCATCATCCGCAAATAGACCTAACTCATAAGACTGCTCTAATGGTAATTTAACCGTCGCAACCCTAGAAATAACGCCCTCATTCAAATTACCTGGGTCGATATCATAGCGAGTTCCGGTAATACCAAAATTCATTTTGTGGTTATCACGCGGCTGGTAATCAAAACTAGCCGTCAAATTGCGGTATAAAATCGACGATTTTAGATCAATTGTATTCACCGTATCTGGCGCAAAAGTCTTTGTTGAATAATCAGTTAAGGATCCACTCACCATCATATTTAATTTAGGTGAGAAGTAGTGATTCCAATGGATCGCTACATTTTTATGGCCATAATTAAAGGAGGTTTGCTTTGCTACTACGTTTTCAATACTAAATAAGGAGTCTACGCGGTAATAATCGTGACTTAAATAGGTTGAAAGAGATATCGTATTTTTAGTGTTTGGACGGAAATAAATCTTCGTTGCCACATCAGAGAAATTAGCTCGCAAGTTCTTCAAATAGTCAGGTGCAAACCATTTGAACATAAAGTCATTCACCGAAAGACGCCCTGCAACTAATACAGATAATTTTTCCTTAATGATGGGAATTTCAGCCATTACGCGGTTCGAAACTAAACCAATACCACCTTGCATCTTAAACTTATCGGTATTCGGTTCAATCATTTTGATGTCCAAAACCGAAGCGGTACGACCACCGAAACGAGAAGGAACCCCTCCTTTGTATAATTCTAAATCACGTATCGCATCAGAAGCGAAAACGGAGAATAAACCAAACATGTGCGTCGGGTTAAAAATAGGTGTATCATCGATGTAGATAAGGTTTTGGTCTACATTAGAACCCCGAATATTCAATCCATTCGCTCCTTCTCCTACGGAGGAAACACCTGGAAGCGATTGCAAACTACGAATCACATCGACCTCACCCATCATCGTAGGCAGCTTCTTAATCCCTTTTAAACTCAAGACCGTTACTCCCAAAGAAGGCGTTTGAATATCCCGCTTCGTTGCAGCACTGGAAACAATCACTTCTTCTAATTGCTTCGTTACGTTATTCAACTCCACATTTAGCTCCGTATTCGCTTTAACGTAAATTTTCGTTCTGTAGGGATTATAACCTACATAGCTCACTTTGATCACCCATTCACCGTAGGGAACGTGCACTTTAAAGTTCCCTGAGGTATCCGTTGTGACGCCAGACTTTTTAAAATCGACTGAAATATCGGCTCCTTTTAACGGCTCGCCCGTTGAGGCATCGATTACTTTACCGAAAATGGCAGGGAGTGAGGTCGTTTGTGCAATGCTTTGATGTGAAAGGACCAATAATAGCCCTAGGCACAAGACTCTGGGTAAGAGTTTGATCATAGAATATAGGTTAACAGATGCAATTCTGTAAATAAACAAAAAATAAAGGAGAATCCTTACATGAGTAGCGACCACACCGCAGATATTGCGACGAAAATCAGGGCAAAGGGGGTCAGCACTTTCCAGCACAAATACATCAATTGATCTACTCGAAGGCGCGGCAGAGTCCATCTAATCCACATTTGGAGACCAATTAAAATATAGGACTTCAGCATGATCCAAAAGAAGCCTAAAATAGTGGCAGACAGCGTTCCGGGCTCTCCATTCGTCCAATCTGCTAATCTTACTGAACCTATATTAGGTAGAGGTGAATACCAAGATCCCCAGAATAAAATAACACCTAACACGCTGACCAATAGCATCATACCGTACTCAGATAAAAAGAGTAAAGCCCAGCGCATCCCTGCATATTCCGTATGAAATCCTCCTACTAATTCGGATTCCGCCTCGGGAATATCAAATGGGGCTCTATTTGCTTCAGCTAAAGAGGCGATGAAATAAATGATAAATAAAAGAAAGAAAAGAGGCATGCGTACCACATTCCAACTCAAGAAACCTCCGGCCTTTGTGACATCAATACCTAAACTTTTTAATCCAAATAAATACTGAGTTTCCGAAGCGAATATCCCCTGTTGCATCGAGATATCTTGCAGATTTAAAGAACCAGAAATCAATACGACACACAAAATCGTCAACCCCAATGGAATCTC
>JBEBDF010000106.1:0-5397 GCA_041157105.1 Bacteroidota bacterium
GAGCTCCATTAATCCATTTTAGCGGAAAGAGGATGCTCGCACCTGTGGCTTTTACTTGGTTTAAGTAAGTGGTGCTAACGGGTAGATCTTGTTCAATGATGGGAACCCGGTTTTTTGTACGCCGTTCTAGGCTTTTGGAACTTAAAAAGGCTTGCGGATTGTTTAAAGAATACGTGTTTGAAGCCTTGTCTTTGAACAGGATTAAGTAGCGGTAGGTTTGCGCCTGAGTTGCGCTGGACGCTAAAAGAAAGAATAATAAGATAAACCGCTGAAACATAAAGCAAATTAGGAATTTTAGGCTAATTTTGAAGGATGAAATTAGTTGCCAAATCTTTCACGTCCCTTTTTCTCGCTGCCTGGATACTGGTAGGTAGCTTAGGAATATCATGGACAGAAGCAACTTGTGTTTATACAGGGGCAAAGAAAATTTCCGTTTCCCCAGCAAATTCTTGCTGCAAAAAGTCAACTCAAGCTCAGCTTTCTAGAGCCAAATGCTGTTTTTTGGACAAATACCAAGTCAAGTTTAACTTCGATTTAACAAAAGGAGATACGGCCCTTCAATGGGTTTTCATATCTGTCTCTACTGCAGTTTCCTTTCAATCGGTCGAAATAGTATATCAGGACTTTGATTCCTTTACTTCTTTCCATGCTAATGCACCGCCGCTACCTCAGCAGGTTCGATTAGCGCAATTACAAACGTATTTGATTTGATGAATTAGACTTTCCTATTTCATTCATTTAAATCAAATCACCATGTATAAATTACTCTTATTCTTAAGTTTTTCGAGTCTTTTGCAAGCGCAGAAAGCTGTTCGAAAAGACAGTATCGAGCGCGATACGGAATTAAAAGAATTTCGGGTCATTGCAAATCCGGGTCAAAAAGACGATCAGGCTGTCCTTGCTACCGAAGTCATGACTATCAAAACCTTAGGTAAAGCGGCTTGCTGCAATCTATCGGAGAGCTTTGAAACAAATGCATCCGTTTCAGTCAGTTATTCGGATGCGGTGACGGGTTCAAAGCAGATTCAATTATTGGGTTTGGCCGGAAATTATGTTCAAACGAACGTGGAAAATATCCCGTCGATTAGAGGATTGAAATCCACCTTTGGCCTCAATTATTTACCAGGTACCTGGATAAAATCGATTGATTTAGCGAAAGGTACTATCTCAGTCGTTAATGGGTATGAATCCATGACGGGAGCAATCAATGTGGAACTGGCTAAACCTGACACCTCCGAAGTTTATTACTTAAATACCTATACAAACTCACAAGGGCGATTTGAGATTAATCAACAGGGAGCACATCGATTTAATTCCCGGTTGTCAACGGGTGTATTTACCCATTATTCACAGCAGGTATCGCGTTTAGACGGGAATAAGGATGGATTTCTGGATTTACCTTTATTTAATTTAGTGAATGTATTAAATCGTTGGAAATACGCGACGGATCGCTGGATGATTCAATGGGGGGCTAATTACCTAATGGAAGATCGTTTAGGGGGCCAGAACGGCATCGAATCGAATTCTGATCGGTATAAAATCTATGGTTTCGGAAGCAAGACGGAGCGTTTGGAAACATTCGCTAAAATTGCACGCCTGTATCCCGAAAAGCCTTATCAGGGTTTAGCTCTTATTTTGAGCACGGCTAATCATGTGAACGACTCTTATTTTTCAGTCAAAAAATACCAAGGTCGCGAGCAAAGTATCTATGGTAATTTGATCTTTCAATCCATTATCGATAACACGAATCACACCATCAAGACAGGGGCTAGTTTTTTGCTCGATTCCTACCAGGAATCTTACCTCGATTCGGCCTTTGCTAGAACGGAGATAGTGCCCGGTATTTATGGAGAATATACTTGGACAATTCCCAATAAGTTGACGATGGTTTTAGGCCAAAGAGTCGACTTTCACAACCAATTAGGCACCCAATGGGTACCACGCTTACATGTAAAATGGGATGTAGCACCAGATTGGATTGTCCGTTTGTCCGCTGGAAAGGGGTGGAGACGGGTGAATCCTTTGGCAGAAAATATGGGTTTTCTGATAAATAATCGAGCCTTAACGTTAATAGGGGATTTAAATCCGCTGGAGGTTTCCTGGAATTATGGAATTACACTGACGAAAAATATGAACATTGGATCTCGAAAGGCGAATCTAGTGTTAGATGCTTTTCAAACCGATTTTACCCAGCAATGGATGGTGGATATGGAAGCTGGTAGTAAGCTGAGGATGTATTCAATGCCTGGAGTATCCTATTCCACCAGCTTACAAGGGGAGTTTAATTACAGTCCATTCAAACGCTTTGAAATGAAAGTAGCTTATCGCTACCAAGATGTGCAGGCAGATTATATACACGCGGGTGGTGATTTAATTCGTCTTTCAAAGCCCTTCCTTAACAAGGATCGCGTTTTAGTTAATTTAGCGTATTCAACTCCCTATGAAATTTGGAAATATGATTTAACCTGGCAATGGAATGGTTCTCGAAGGATACCTGACCATAAATTATCCCATTTGCACACGGGCCCTATTCAAGAGGTAACGGCACCTCCGTTTTCCACAGTTTACGGCCAAGTGACCCGACAATTTAAAAAATGGGAATTGTATGTAGGAGTAGAAAATCTTTTTAATTTTACGCAAAAGAACCCTATCTATGTAGCTAAAGATCCATTTGCTTTGGGTTTTGATGCTTCGATGGTTTGGGGGCCTATTGTAGGTACCATGGTTTACACGGGAATACGTTATAAAATCAATTAATATGAAAAAGTACATCTTAGTTTCGGCCCTTGTGATGGGCATGTTTGGGGCCTTCGCGTCCACATCTCAAGCGACTCAAAAAGCCGCGAAAGAGAACAAAAAAGAAGAATATGCTTGCCCTATGAAATGTGAAGGCAAAAAGACGTATTCAAAAAAGGGTAAATGCCCTGCTTGTACCATGGATTTAAAACTCGTAAAAAAATAAACCAATGAAAAAATTACTATTTCTATTGATGTTGCCTTTTTTAGCACTAGCAGGCCCTAAAGAAACCGTAAAAATTAAAACCTCTGCCATTTGCGAAATGTGCAAAGAGCGTATCGAAAAGAACTTAGCCTTAACGAAAGGAGTGGCTAAATCCGATTTAAACCTAGACGACAAGGTCATTACGGTCGAATACGATGCAGCCAAGATCGATGCAGCAGGAATTAAAAAAGTGATTTCGGAATCAGGCTATGATGCAGATGACGTGAAGGCAGTTGCAAAGGATTATGCGAAGTTGCCGAATTGCTGTAAGAAAAAGGATTAGATAAGAGAGAGGAGAGTAGAGAGAGGAGATGTTTTTTATCTATACTCTCTACTCTATAATCTCTAATCTATTGCTTCATACTCAGCGCAATCCTTTTCCTTGCCTCATCCACCTCCGTCACTCGAACCTGCACTTTCTGTGCCACCTTCACCACTTCGTTCGGGTCTTTCACAAACTTATCGGCTAATTGACTGACGTGAACTAAGCCATCTTGGTGAACTCCAATGTCTACGAAAGCGCCAAAATTCGTAATATTCGTCACAATACCCGGAAGGATCATTCCCACCCGCAAGTCTTTGATTTCGTTTACTCCCTCCGTAAATTCAAATGCCTCGAATTGCTCACGTGGATCGCGTCCTGGTTTCGCTAATTCCTCCATAATATCGGTCAAAGTCGGTATTCCTACTTCTGCATTTACGTATTGGCTCAAACGAATTTGCTTGCGCAAGGATTCGTTAGATAAGAGGTCTGCCACTTTGCAGTTCAGGTTTTTTGCCATCTTTTCGACGATTTCGTAGCGTTCTGGGTGAACTGCGCTGGCATCTAATGGATTCTTCGCATTGCGAATACGCAAGAAGGCCGCTGCTTGTTCGAAGGCCTTTTCGCCTAATCGAGTGACCTTTTTCAAATCAGAACGCTTGACGAAGGGGCCATTCTTGGTGCGGTAGTCGATGATGTTTTGTGCAAGCTGTGGACCTAGGCCAGAGACATAAGACAGAATCTGTTTGGAGGCTGTGTTCAATTCAACGCCTACCGAGTTTACGCAGGAGATTACCGTATCATCGAGGGAGGCTTGCAGTTTCTTTTGGTCTACATCATGCTGGTATTGTCCCACACCGATGGATTTAGGGTCGATCTTCACGAGTTCCGCCAAAGGATCCATCAAGCGGCGCCCAATCGAAACTGCCCCGCGTACGGTCACATCTTTATCCGGAAACTCCTCGCGTGCCGCCTCAGAGGCAGAATAGATGGAGGCTCCGCTTTCGTTGACCATGATAATCGTGATGCCTTCGAGTTTCAAAGCGCGCACAAAAGATTCCGTTTCACGTCCCGCTGTGCCGTTTCCGATAGCAATGGCTTGCACTTTGTATTTCTTCACCCAATCTTGGATCGTATGAGCAGCCTCAGCGGCTTGACCTGGTCCCGTGTGAGGATAGACTGCTGTATTCGCTAATAAGGTTCCTTGTTCGTCTAAGCAAACGACTTTGCAGCCAGTTCTGAAGCCGGGGTCGAGGGCTAAGACACGTTTTTGGCCTAATGGGGCCGCTAATAACAGTTGTCTGATATTCTCTGCGAATACGCGAATTGCTTCTTCTTCAGCGCGTTTCTTGGCTTCTGCCCGCATCTCCGTTTCCATCGCCGGCATTAACAAACGCTTGTAGCCATCTTGGATGGCCATTCCCACTTGTCTAGCACAGGCATTGTTTCCGGTGATGAAACGACGTTCTAATTTTTTTAGGACCTCTTCGTCTGGACCCGTTAGATTCAGGTTTAAAATTCCCTCGTTTTCGCCTCTAAATAAGGCTAAAATACGATGAGAGGGTGCCTGAGCTAAGGATTCGGACCAGTCAAAGTAATCTTTGTATTTAATGCCTGCTTCTTGTTTTCCTTTCGCAACGCTCGATTTTACCGTCGTTTTGCGCGTGAACAAGTTTCTCGCTTCCTCCCTCGCCTCAGCCGTCTCCATCATTTCTTCCGCGAGGATGTCTCTAGCACCCGCTAAGGCCTCTTCTACGTCTTCTAGGTATTCTGCCGCTAAGACCTCTGGGTCTGCTAAGCGTTGTAGTCTTAATTGATTTGCGAGCTCTTGTAAGCCTTTCTCGCGGGCCGCCATCGCGCGTGTTTTGCGCTTAGGTTTGTAGGGAAGGTAGATGTCTTCTAATTTGGCCAAAGTCTCCGCCCCTCGAACCGCCTTCTCTAATTCAGGCGTTAGTTTCTCCAGCTCCGTAAGAGACTTCAAGATCGCCTCGCGGCGCTTCTCTAATTCCACATACTGATCTCGCAAATCCCGAATCGCAGCCACCTGCACCTCATCTAAACTGCCCGTCGCCTCCTTGCGGTAACGTGAAATAAAGGGAATCGTGGCGCCTTCGTCTAATAGGGCGATGGTTTT
>JBEBDF010000107.1:0-5372 GCA_041157105.1 Bacteroidota bacterium
ATCCTCACGTTGTTAAAGGTCGTGCAGGCTCCCCTTTCGCTATTAAGGATTATTATGATGTGAATCCTTTTTTAGCAGATAAACCGGCAGAGCGTATGCAGGAATTCGCTGCCATGTTAGATCGCGTTCACCAAGCTGATTTGAAATTAGTTATAGATTTCGTGCCTAATCACTTAGCGAGAGCTTACCATTCTGATATGAAGCCGGCGGGTGTGGTTGATTTTGGCCAAAACGATAACAAAGACCTCTCCTTCTCACCCAATAATAATTTTTATTATTTGCCAGGTACACAGTTTACGGTTCCAACAGGTGTGAATCCGCCGGTTCCAGTGACAGTCCCTTACATTGAAATTCCAGCCAAAGTAAGCGGTAATAATGTATTTTCAGCGCAGCCTTCTATTCATGATTGGTTTGAAACGGTGAAATTGAATTATGGAGTTGATTTACAACACGGAAATCAAACACATTTTAATTCGATTCCTGATACCTGGTTGAAGATGACGGACGTGTTGATTTATTGGACAAAGAAAGGGGTGGATGGTTTCCGTTGTGATATGGCTGAGATGGTGCCGGTGGAGTTTTGGGCCTATGCTATCCCTAAAGTAAAGGCCATTAATCATGAGGCCGTTTTTATTGCGGAGATTTACAATCCGGCTGAATACCGTAATTATATTTTCAAAGGTGGTTTTGATTATCTCTATGATAAAGTGGGTTTATATGATGGAATTCGCCATATTATGGAGAAGAAGCCAGGTGCAACTACGGCTGATATTACACGCGTTTGGCAAAACGAATCAGGTGATTTTGCAAACCATATGCTACGATTCTTGGAGAACCACGATGAGACGCGTTTAAATACACCTGCTTTTGCTGCGAATAATTTCTGGTCAACTATTCCTGGTATGGTTTTGACAGCAAGTATGCACGATGGTCCCTTAATGATTTATTTTGGCCAAGAGTTCGGTGAGAAGGCCCAGGAAATTGAAGGATTTAATGAAGCGGATGATCGCACGACAATGTTTGATTTTTACCGTGTGGATACACATCAGCGTTGGGTGAATGGCGGCAAGTTTGATGGGGGAAAATTGACGGCTGACGAAAAGGTGATTGATTCTTTCTATACGGATTTATTAGCTTGGGTGAATTCAAGTTGTGTGATTCAATTAGGTAAATTCTTCGATTTACAATATGCCCAAAATGCAGTGTATCCTAAAGATAAAGTGTACTCCTATTTACGCTACACGGAAAAAGATCGAAATTTAATCATCTGTAATTTTGATTCAGTTGATCATTCTTTTGCGGTAGAAATTCCAACTTTAGCCCTTGATATGATGGGTGTTAAATCTGTTCAATGGAAGAAAGAGAAAGCTTTTTTACCTCCTGCTAGTTCTGCTGTGAAGGTAGAAGGCAATCACATTCAACTACCGGCTAATTCAGCCCTCATTATTACCTTATAAACTCGATGAAAAATTTTACTAAACCTCGTTTAAGTTTAGGCCAAATCTTCAATATGAGTGTTGGATTCCTGGGAATTCAATTTGGCTTTGCGTTACAAAATGGAAATGCCTCTCGTGTGTTACAGAATTTTGGCGCAGATGTGGAGCAATTATCGTGGTTTTGGTTAGCCGCTCCATTGACAGGGATGCTTATTCAACCCATCATTGGTTTCTATTCTGATCGTACATGGAACGGATTAGGTCGTCGTAAACCCTTCTTTTTAACGGGTGCTATTCTAGCTGCCACGGCTTTATTCTTTTTCCCTCATGCCGGAGCATTAGCTAATTTTATCCCCCCCATGATTGTTGGGGCTGGTATTTTGATGATGATGGATGCCTCGTTTAATGTGGCGATGGAGCCATTTAGAGCTTTAGTGGCAGATAATTTGCCGGAAGAGCAAAATACCTTAGGTTTCTCTATTCAAACCTTTTTAATTGGAATTGGTGCTGTCGTGGGTTCCTGGTTGCCTTATATGTTTGGTAATTGGTTTGGAATCTCGAAAGTAGCAGCAGAAGGTCAAATCCCGGATAACGTGTTATATAGCTTCTATGTAGGAGCTGCAGTCTTTATTTCTGCCATAGTTTGGACCATTGCGACCACGAAAGAATATTCTCCGGCTGAACGCGAAGCAATGGGTTTTCACGAAGAAGGCTCTAAGGATTCCATTTGGTCTGTTTTTAGATACATTAAGGAAATGCCATTCACCATGCGTCAATTAGGTATGGTTCAATTCTTTTCGTGGTTTGCCTTATTCTCGATGTGGGTATTCTCCACTCCTGCAATTGCGCATCACGTTTATGGATTACCAATGGATGACCACAGTTCTCCGGAATTCCAAAACGCCGCGAACTGGGTAGGTATTATTTTTGGGGTTTATAGTGGTGTTTCGGCTATTTATGCCATCTTTTTGCCTCGCATTGCGAATGCCATTGGGAATAAAGCGACTCATGCTGTTTCTTTAACTGCGGGCGGTATTGGTTTGATTTCTATCTATTTTATTTCTGATCCTCAGCTGTTGATTTTGAGCATGGTAGGTGTGGGTATGGCTTGGGCTTCCATTTTAGCGATGCCTTATGCGATTTTGGCAGGTTCTATTCCGATGTCTAAAATGGGCGTTTATATGGGAATTTTCAACTTCTTCATCACGCTTCCTCAAATTGTCAGTGGTATTATCGGTGGTTCGTTAGTGAAATACGTTTATGGCGGTAACGCTATTTATGCGATTGTGGTAGCTGGATTTTTCTTTATCGCTGGATCTGTCAGTGTGCTTTGGATTAAAGAGAAAGCCTAATGAAGATCGTTTTCTTTCTTTTATTCTCATATGTAGGCTTTTCGCAGGTTATTCCTGGGCCTCTAAAGGATAAAATTAAAGAAGCCCGTTTACAAAAAGATCCTTTATTACTTGCTAATCAATTCACTGGTTTACCCTACGCTTCTCACGCTTTATCGAAAGAGAATCCGGAGAAGTTTGTGGTGGATTTTTCTGGTTTTGATTGTGTTACTTTCGTTGAATATATTTGGAGTTTGTATCGTTCCAAAGGTATTGATAGCCTTTTTCTTCAGGAATTAATCCAAATTCGGTATCGAAAAACGCCCATTTCCTTTGAAAATAGAAATCACTATTTAAGTGCTACTCTAGATCAAATGGAAGAAAAAGGCCTTTTTAAGCAAGTGATTCCTTCCAAGTATTTTAAGTTGGCTGATAAGAAGGTGGAGTTTTTATCTCATTATTTGGCCCCTAAAAAATATGTGATAGTGGTAGATTCCATCAAGGCAATAGAAGCATCATTAGGTCCTGTAACCTATGTTCCTAGTTTTCAATTTGCCGCTGTAAGTTCATTTGTTCGTACAGGTGATTTAATCGCCTTTGTTTCTAAAAGGAAAGACCTTGATTATCAGCATGTAGGATTTGTTCGCGAAATGGGTGGGCAATTTTATCTCGTACACGCTTCTCAAGATCGCCGCAAAGTGTGTCAATCAGTTGAATCAATTTCTGTATATTTAAAGAATCATCCTAGTATGATAGGATTTAATGTCTTTAGACCGGAGTATGAGCCATAGAGTATACGATTTTGATCAGGTGATAGATCGCCACCACACCCACTCCTTCAAATGGGATAATGTAACGTATCCAGCTAACTCAGATATGCTACCCATGCCGGTGGCAGATATGGATTTCATGGTAGCAGACGAGATTTTAGCGGCTATTGATCAGATTACTTCCCATGGAATTTTAGGATATTCGATTGTTCCTGAAACACTTAAAGTAGCAGCCCAATCCAAGATTTCGCGCGATTATAAATGGTCAACTTCCCTTGAATCACAGGTTTGGATTCCTGGTATTGTACCTGGAATTACGGCGGCTTGTGCTGCTTTAACGAATGAGAAGGAAGGTATCATTACAGCTGTTCCGGTGTATCATCCATTTCATTTAGTTGCAGGATGGGTGAATTGTCCATTGATTACCTTTGAAATGATAAAGGACGGCGATCGCTGGACCTACGATTTCGAAGATTTTGAGAGAGGTTTGCAAAAGGGTCCAAAAGTATTTTTACTTTGTAATCCCCACAATCCCGGTGGCACCGTATTTAACGAATCGGAAATTAAACGGATCGTTGAATTATGCGCTAAATATCACGTGACAATCGTGTCTGATGAAATTCATGCTGATTTGCGATTAAGAGCTGCCTCGGAGCACATTTCGATTGGGCGTTTTGAGCAGCAGCCTATGATCAGTTTTTTTGCTACCTCTAAAGCATTTAATACGGCAGGTTTAGGTGGAGCGGTGGCTGTTATTCCTGATGCAGCACTGCGAGACAAATTTATAAAGGCCTCCAATGGCTTTTTCTCTATGCTCTCAAGACATAGCATTGAAGTGATGCTAGCCACCTATGCCTCAGGCGAATCTTGGTTATCTCAACTTCTACCCTATTTACAAGCGAATCACGACGTGTTATATGATTTTGTTCAATCTACTCCTGGATTAGCTATGCAGCCTTTAGAGGCTACTTATTTAGCTTGGATTGAATATGATGAGTCTATTTTAGGTGATTTCCAAAAGAAATGCTGGGATGCCGGACTTCACGTACTTCGTGGAGAACAATTTAAAGGACGAAATTTTGTTCGCTTAAATTTTGCTTGTCCTCGCGCTGTACTTGAAAAAGCAATAAATCGAATGAAATCCATTACTAATGGCTAAACTGTTAAAGTTTTTTCTGTTTGTCATTTTGTTGGGCTTTTTGGCCTATATATTTGTCTATATTTCAGAATTAGACGATCAGCCAGAAAAAACAGAAGTAGTAGATATCGATGTTGTAAAGGCTTACGGGGATTCTTTAGCCCTAATTGCCGTGGATGATACGACTTCCAAGCCTCAATCTAATGTACAGAGTTCAGCTTTCGAAGATTTTACTGTTTCGGTGGATAATGGGCGATTACAGGTGGAGAAAAGTCATCAAGTGATTATGGATAAATCTATTCAAGGATTTAAATCACAGAGTGTCCTAGCAACTGATTTAAATGGTAATGGATTACCTGAATTTTGGGTAGCCGGATTAGAGGGTAAAAAATACCGAGTTTTGGCTTTTGAATACAAAGCTGGTAAATTAAATACTGTTCGTTTTCCAGGTATTATGGGAAGGCAACAATTAGGTTATGCTGGTGGAGATAGTTTGTATCTTGAAAAAGCTGCCATCGTACATTCTTTTGACTATGAAAATGATCCTTACGCTGATATTTCCAGTGGGGTTCGAAATTGTTATTATAAATATGGTGTGGATGGAAGTTTTGTCCTCACTAAAACTTTAGACCTAGATAAAAAACAAGATGAGTAAAGTTCAATTGCGTTCGCAGCAGTGGTTTGGCAAGACGGGTAA
>JBEBDF010000108.1:0-5263 GCA_041157105.1 Bacteroidota bacterium
CCTTTGCGCTTCCCCTACGATAAAGGAATTGTGTTTCAGAAATCATTTCTTTTTGGATAGGCCCGAAGGCTTGTACCCTAAAATAGCCTGCAAAGGTACTGATAATTTTTTAGGATGCAAGGGGGTTATGGGAATTTTATTTGAACTTACCTCAGGAGATTAGAGATAAGAGAGTATAGAGTAGAGATGGCTAATCTTTTATCTATACTCTCTACTCTATAATCTATAATCTCCTCTCTCTACTCTATAATCTATACTCTATACTCTCTCCTTTTAATGAAAACCAAGCTAATGTACCTCCTCCGCTTCACCCTCGCCTATACTCATTCTGAAATACAAGGTCTATTCGTACTCCTAGGAATGATGGTAATGTATGTCCTTCTATATATAGGTTACGAATGGCGGGAAAACGAAGTAGCAAAAATAGATTTTCAGCCGGTGGTTTGGGAGGCGAATTATAAGGCGATTCGTCCGAAGTCCGGAGGGAGAGAGTCCGGAGGTTTTAAGTTCACAGGAAAAGAGTCCGGAGGGTACAAGTCCGGAGTCCGAAGGAAGTGGGTGGATTATAAGTCCGGAGGGAAAGAGTCCGGAGTTCGGAGGAAGCAGCAAGTGATCGATATTAACACTGCGGATTCGGCGGCGTGGGTGGCGCTGAATGGGATAGGGCCGGGGTTCGCGAAACGGATTATGACTTATCGGGAGAAGTTAGGTGGGTTTTATCAGGTGGAGCAATTGAAGGAGGTGTATGGTTTGGATTCGCTTTGGGTGAAAGAGAACAAAGCCTTTTTAAAGGTAGGGGCGGGGGTGTATCGGTTTTTAGCCATTAATCAGGTAGAGTGGAAGGATTTCAAGCATCCTTATTTGCCCTATGGGCAGTCCAAAGTGGTTTTGGCCTATCGTAAACAACATGGGGTGCTGAAGGATTTCGAAACTTTGGAAAAAATACAATTGCTAGATCTCGTGGCGTGGAAAAGATTGAAACCCTACCTCAGCTTTGCCGCTCCTTGATAATATATAGAAAACCCGTAATTTAGCATCCTATTTATTACACATCAACGAAACCATATGTCCTCAGGAGTTTTTCAAGTGCCTACACCTGTGAATGAGCCGATTTTGCAATACGGCGCGAATTCAGCGGAGAGATCCAAATTAAAGCAAGCCCTTTCGGATTTGCGTAATCAACAAATTGACGTGCAGATGCGCATCGCAGGTCGTTCTGTGAAGGGTGCCAAAAAAGTCGCCATGACTTGTCCGCACGATCATCAACATGTGTTGGGTCATTATTATGAAGGTGGAAAAGCGGAAGTGGCGCAAGCTATTGACGCGGCTCTTGAGGCTAGATCAGCCTGGTCATCCATGCCATGGGAGGATCGCGCGGCCATCTTCTTAAAGGCAGCGGATCTTTCGGCAACTAAATATAGAATGCAATTAAATGCGCGCACGATGTTAGGCCAATCGAAGAATGCTTACCAGGCGGAAATTGATGCGGCATGTGAGTGGATTGATTTCTTGCGTTTTAACGTGTATTATGCGCAACAGATATATAGTGAGCAACCTATTTCTGCCCCTGGGGTTTGGAATCGGTTGGAATACCGTCCCTTAGAAGGCTTCGTTTACGCATTGACCCCCTTTAACTTTACAGCGATTGCGGGCAATTTACCAGCGGCGCCAGCTTTGATGGGGAATACGGTGGTTTGGAAGCCGTCACCTACCCAGGTTTATTCGGCAGGATTATTAATGGATATTTTAGAGGAGGCAGGTTTGCCGGCTGGCGTTATCAATTTAGTATTAGCGGATGGCCCAGAAGCAGGGGAGGTTGTTTTCTCTCACCGTGACTTTGCGGGGATCCACTTTACGGGATCGACAGGCGTTTTCCAGACGATTTGGAAGAATATAGGCCAAAACATCGCCAACTATAAATCTTATCCTCGCATCGTAGGCGAAACAGGTGGAAAGGACTTCGTCGTAGCTCACCCTTCAGCTGACGTAAAAGCACTAACCACCGGATTAGTCCGTGGCGCCTTCGAATACCAAGGCCAAAAATGCTCCGCAGCCTCCCGCGCCTACATTCCAGCTTCTTTATGGCCAGCTGTGGAAACGCAATTAAAATCAGATTTAGCGGCCATCAAAATGGGTGGCACAGAAGATTTCGAAAACTTCGTAAACGCCGTAATTGATGCGAAAGCATTCGCCAAAATCACTTCTTACATAAGTGAAGCCAAAAAATCACCAGAAGTACAGGTGATCGCCGGCGGAAACTTCGATGATTCAAAAGGATACTTCGTGGAGCCTACCGTTCTTTTAACGACTAATCCGACCTACCGCACTATGGTAGAGGAGATTTTTGGTCCGGTACTAACGATTTATGTATATAATGATGCGGATTGGACATCGGTCTTGACTTTAGTGGATTCGACTTCGGCTTATGCCTTAACGGGCGCGATTTTCGCGCAGGATAAATATGCGATGTTGGAAGCCATGAAAGCTTTAGAAAACGCGGCAGGCAACTTATACTTAAATGACAAGTGTACGGGAGCTGTGGTGGGCCAACAGCCATTTGGTGGCGCACGTGCCTCTGGAACGAATGATAAGGCAGGATCATATCTGAATTTGCTACGTTGGGTTTCTCCACGCACGGTGAAGGAAGTCTTCGTTTCACCTACAGATTTTAGATATCCATTCTTAGAAAAGTAATTGGATAGTTTACACTACAAATTGTGCTTAGTTAATACATTTCAATGAATAAGAGCAAAATGGCAATAGGTGTCAAATTGATTGCTAAGGACTTAAAATAGTTGATATCGTAATTTAATTTTATTTCAACGATAAGAATTAGGTAAAATAGTCCCCAACACAGGTTGCCAATTTGCTTAAGATCATAAAATGTATACTCATGGAAAATGTGTAGATCTTCTACACTTTTTCCAGTTATATCTCCTGCATTTTCCACAAAATCCGTAAGTAACAAAAGATAAGAGAACGAGAATAGTAAAACAGGAATCAAGGCATTGCTGATTATCCTGGTTAATGATGCTTGCTGCTTTTTTATTTCTAGATAGTCAAAAATGATACTAGTGGTAGCATAAACAAATACAAAAATTAGCAGGGGTGAAAGTGCGGAGGAATAGTTGTTTATCTCAAATACAAATAGTTGAAACGTGTTGAATTTTCCGGTGATGCTTTCTTGCAAGATAGCCGCCTCCTTTGATATCAAATAAAAGTTAATTGATAAACAGGATAGTACGAAAGCCGAAAATAATCTAGGTAGCTGATACATATGACTCGATGAATGCTGAAATTAAAATGATTATATATCCTGAGATGAATAAAAGGCAAAAAAATAAGTAGTCAAATTTTGGCCTTGTTTTTAAAAAATAGTGTTGGGTAATATAGTTTGTCAAGTAAAATCCAAGCGTGGATGCTAGTATAAATCCTCCTATTTCAATAGAATGCGGGAGTAATCGGGGAAGAAATTCTGCCGGACTTTTTGAGAATCGATTTAGTGTAATAAGAAGGTAGCCTAACACAAAGCCATTATAAAACGTAATGATGGCAGTAAATAACCCTAAGGTCAAAAAGCCTGATAAGCTTGCAAGAAACACGGAGGTGTTATTTTTAAGAATCTCAAAAAATAAATCCTTGCTTGATTTATCAGAACTGCTTGCAAAATCTACAGAAAGCGAAGTGAATTTTATGATTAAAAAATTATTCCGCAATACTATGGCAGCGATGAAACCGATGACATAGATGGATATAGCTAATAGAATAAATTTTTTCATTTAATTAAAGGCCTAGCTACTGAATTTGGTTGTGTTGTAGGTATAAAATGCGATTCCAATAACGGCCAAAATAGCACCAATAATAGCCGCTGTAATCATAATGGAAAAACTATTTGTCATATAAAAGCTTATTTCAGCAGGAATGACGGTTAAGCAAAATCCAATAAAAAATGCCCAATTGAAGGAGATAGTTTCATTCGGATGAAGTGTAGCATGACATGATTTACAGGTAGTAATAGAATTTCTTTGTAGCCTAAAAAGCTCTTTTATGGAGATTTTTGCCTGGCATCTATCACAAGAAAACGAATTTTTAATTGGCATAATTAGATAAGGTTTTTAGTTTGTGAAAATTAGTAATGGGAGTACAAATTGAACTCCCATTACCTATTAGAATCCTGCCGCAATTCCTGCAACTACTCCTGCCACTGGAGTCCCGACAGAACCAACAGCAAAGCCCCAAGCTGCTGCGTCCATTATTCCAATTGCCCCAACAGCTGTAGTAGCACCAGCAGATGCACCTTGTTTACTCATAACATGTGTTATGGCTAGCCAAACTTTGCCTGATTTTTGTTGGGCAGAATTGGTAAGAACAACAAAAGCGAAGCAAATTGAAAATAATGCAAAACTTGTTTTTAAAAATTTCATTTGAGTCAATTTTAAATATTACCCCTACTCTAATTATTGGTTTTTCGGGTTTCACCATTCGTTAAGTATGGGACAAAGTTTTCGAAAACGATTGGCAGCTACAATAGGATAAATAGTACTATTTTAGTCCTATATTCAGGGATTACACGTGACTAATCTGTTTGTTTTTGCGAAAATTCAAATTCAAATACGAATTTTCGAAATTCTGTTTTACCTCGAGCCCCTACCTTAAGGAGGATATTTTCTCTATGCTTTTTTACGGTAAAATAAGAAAGGCCTAGTTTGGTGGCCATTTCTTTAGTGGAGTACCCCGTTCTAATTAACTGGACGATTTCTAATTCTCTATATGTTAATTGTGAAATGGGTATTAGTAGGTTAGGTCTCATATCTGGTAAGATTCAAACGATGGATAATTATTGATTCATTGATAAGAACAGATACGAATAGGTGAATGTATTTAATAATTCAGGAATGCCGTCAGGAATAACTGATAATTTAAAATTTTACAATAAATATGTTGAATTCTTTACTTGATAATCAGTTGTTTAGAAGTTATGCCAAAAAAAGTTTCAAACCCAAACTTGCGTTTAATAAATTAATCCTACATCTTTGCACTCCCAATCGCTAGGAACAGACGGTTTCTAGAGCAAGACTGAGAGTAAATTAGGTGATTAGATTCACGACAAGGCGGGTTGCTTTGTTTGATTTACAGGAGGTACAAGAGTTCTTTGACGTGTTGATAGAAATAAAGAAGAGATACTGTGTTTAAATCACAGTGTCGAAATAGTAGCATTCAAGACAAGGATAATGACAATTTTCTTATATTAATAAGAGCAGTC
>JBEBDF010000109.1:0-5261 GCA_041157105.1 Bacteroidota bacterium
TCCTTCTCTTTTTCCCCGTTTTACGTGGTCAAAGGATTCTGAACGTCAGATCTATTTAACCTTTGATGATGGACCAACTCCTGAAATTACGGATTTTGTGTTAGAATGCTTAGCAGAATACAATGCGAAAGCTACTTTTTTCTGTATTGGTAGGAACGTAGCGACGCATCCTACTCTACTGGATCGAATTAAATCGGAAGGACATAGCATTGGAAATCACACGATGAACCATTTAAATGCCTGGTCTGTCGATTTTAACGCCTATCTAGCAGATGTGGAAGCATGCGAGGCTGTTTTAAAAAAACAAGGCATCCAAACTATCGGTTTCCGTCCCCCTTATGGTCGAATCACTAGAAGAATGTATAAAAACATTCCAAACGTCGTTTTATGGTCTGTCTTAACAGGTGATTATAATGCCTCATTGAGCCCAGAAGCTATACTTCAATCTGTCTTACCCCTTTTAAAACCTGGAGCCATCGTTGTATTTCATGACAGCGTAAAAGCGGCTCCGCATTTGAAAGCCATTTTACCTGCTATTTTAGCGCATTGTAATTTGCAAAATTTATCCTGTTCCGCCTTATGATCGATACCCACGCTCATCTTTATGATGTTCATTTTCAGGAAGATATGTCCTTTCATATAAAGGAAATTCAAGAGGCGGGTGTAACTGAGGTTTGGTTGCCTAATTGTGATTTGGAATCCTGGGCTGACTTAAAGAAATTAAGTACAGCCTATCCTGATTTTGTACTCCCAATGATCGGATTGCACCCTACCTATGTAAAAGAAAATTACCTAGCTGAATTAGCATCATTGAAAGCAGAGTTGGAGCAAACGAAAGTTTTAGCCATTGGGGAAATAGGTCTCGACTATTATTGGGATACAACCTTTGCTGCTGAACAGATGGATTCCCTACAACAGCAATGTCACTGGGCTTTAGATAAAGGGCTATGGGTAGATATACATTGCCGTAAAGCCTATGCAGACTTGATAAAGACATTTAAATTACCTGAATTCAAGGAATTAAGAGGAATTATTCATTGCTTTTCTGGCGATGCTAGAGAAGCAAAAGTTTTAACTGATTTAGGCTTTTTATTAGGGATAGGTGGAGTCATTACCTACAAGAATACGACGCTATTTCAAGATATTAAAGAAATACCACTTAGCCATATCGTTTTAGAAACAGATGCTCCTTATTTAAGTCCGGTGCCATTTAGAGGAAAACCTAATTCTCCTAAAAATATACCCCTCATAGCACAAAAATTAGCAGATTTATTCGAAATTTCTTTAACAGAATTGGTTCAACAAACGAATCAAAATGCAAATAAATTAAAGGCTATCTCAGGTTATTAATTAGGACTTTCATCTGATCATCCCAAGAAAGAATCGCTTGTTTTAATCTAATAACAACCGAGTTAGGCGAAGTTTTAAACTTTTCCCAAGATCCTTGAAAGACCAATTTTCCTTTTTCCATGATGCCTACACGTTGACTTAATTGAAGTATATCGGTTAAATCATGGCTAATAAGTACACATGGAATAGCTCTTTCTGCAACCACTGAGGCTATTATTTGTGAAAACTCTAGTTTTTGTTCGGTATCTAATTGACTAAATGGTTCATCTAATACTAAATAAGAAATAGGCTGACTTATCGCTTCTAACAAGGCTAGTTTTTGTCGTTCTCCTCCTGATAGAGAGGCTACTTTTGTGTCCTTCTGTTTAATTAAATAGAACTGCTTTAAATACTTCGTCATTACTGCATCTTGCTGATTACTAGGTAAGTATTGAAACAATATTTGAGCGTAATTGTATACCGTATGATGCGGTTTTAGATGTAGAGTTTGAGGGACATATCCTGCTTGCTTGAATTGGGGTATCAAACGATCAAATCCATCATTTAATTCCTTTGAATTGATTTTTATGGAGTAGTCAGTATCCATGTTTAGGCCGACAAATAGTTTTGCGATTGTACTTTTTCCAGAACCACTTTTGCCGATTAATGCGTAGATTTCACCTGATTTTACCTTTATTTGAATATTGGATAAAGCAAAATGACTAGTAACCTGGTGTTTCTTTATGCCGATTGTTAACATTAAACCTATTTAAAATGATTCTGTGCGGAATTGATGTCGGAACTTCTTCCATTAAAGTTAGTATTGTTGATGCTGCAAACCAACAATTAATTTATTCATGCTCATTTCCTGAGATTGAAAATGAAATATCTTCCCCTCAGCCCGGATTTGCTGAGCAAGATCCTGAGCATTGGTGGTACTGCGTTAAGCAAGGTATTTTAAAAGCGAATTCGACAGGATTATACGATCCTAAAAGAATAGGTGCCATCGGTATTTCGTATCAAATGCATGGCCTCGTAGTGGTCGATAAGGAGTCAAAAGTATTGCGTCCTTCGATTATTTGGTGTGATTCTAGAGCTACACCATATGGAGATAAAGCGTATGCAGGCCTTGGGGAATCATTTTGCCAAACACATTACCTCAATTCCCCTGGTAATTTCACAGCTGCTAAGTTAGCATGGGTTAAAGAAAATCAACCTAATGTCTTTGAGAAAGTTGCTCAAGTATTATTGCCTGGAGACTTTATCGCAGGTAGATTCACTTCCCTATTTACAACAACGGCTTCTGCCCTATCAGAAGGTATTTTATGGGATTTTAAAGAGAACCATCCTGCTAAAAATTTGATGAAGTTTTATGGTTTTCCTGCTGAGATATTCTCGCCTGTTCATGATTTATTTTCTGATCATGGTACAGTAACATCAACGGTTGCGCAGGAATTAGGATTAAATAATAATGTAAAGGTTACTTATAAAGCTGGAGATCAACCCAATAATGCCTATTCATTAGGTGTTTTACATCCTGGTGATATTGCCACTACCGCAGGCACTTCTGGTGTAGTGTATGGTATTTCAGATGAATTAAAATTTGATAAAGAGAATCGGGTGAATTCATTCGCTCACGTGAATCATAAGACGTCTAAAGCAAGTATAGGTGTTTTAATGTGCATTAATGGAACGGGGATTTTGAACCGCTGGTTGAAGCAGAATTTCTTCACGACTATGTCCTATACCCAAATGAATGGGCTAGGTGCTAAAGCAGCTATTGGTTCTAGCGGATTAGTATGCATGCCATTCGGAAATGGTGCTGAGCGTATTTTTCAGAATAAAACAATAGGGGGTAGTTTCCTTCACCTTGATTTTAATCGCCATCAGTCAGCTGAAATAATTCGGGCTGCTCAAGAAGGTATCGCCTTCTCCATGGTTTATGGAATTGAATTGTTAGGCAATGTAGGTGTTCGACCTAAAAAATTAAAAGCGGGTTTAGCGAATATGTATTTGAGTGATTTGTTTACTCAGGCCATCGTCAATGCCTCTGGCGCTTCTGTTGAGTTATTAGAATCAGATGGAGCGTTTGGCGCTGCTTTAGGAGCAGGTGCTGGTGTAGGGTATTATGCAAATGAAGATGAAGCTGTTGCTAACATTAAGCTGTTAAAAACAATCGAACCATCCGCTGCTTTGCGAAGAGAATACGAAGAGGCTTATGGGATTTGGAAAAATAATCTAGCCCACTAGAAAAGGCAAAGCCTCTCAATTGCTTGAGAGGCTTGTACCCAGAGCCGGAGTCGAACCGGCACGGGCTTGCACCCACGGGTGTTTGAGACCAGCGCGTCTACCAATTCCGCCATCTGGGCAATTCAAAATTGCAATGCAAAACTAGGCTAAATCATTCGCTTTCGCAAGAGTGCCTAGAATAAATTCTAGTTTACTCGTAGCGTAAAGCCTCAACTGGATCCATTTTCGAAGCCTTAAATGCAGGATAAATTCCTGAAAATAAGCCTACTAAAATGCAAATAATGATACCAGTCATCATCCAAAGCCAAGGAATAATAAAGCTCGCCGCTCCCGAGCTAATTCCCTGAGCAATCAAGTTACCGATCGGTATAGCTAGGATAATCCCTCCTATTCCACCTAACAAGCAAATAACAATAGCTTCAATCAAGAATTGCTGTAAAATTCTACCAGGTGTAGCACCCAATGATTTCCTAATACCTATTTCACGCGTCCTCTCGCTCACAGAAACCATCATAATATTCATCAAAGCGATTGCAGCACCCAATAAAGTGATAAAACCTATGACAAATCCTCCAATTCGTAGTGAACCTGTAATACTCTCAAAACTCTTAGCTATAGAATCCGATCGATCAATACTAAAGGAATCTTCCGTTCCTATTGGATCCATACGTACTTTACGCATCACACCTCTCGCTTCTTCCATAAAGTCATCTAGGTTATTAATCTTGGCGGCAGAGGTGGTAATGTCAAAAGTTAAATTTCTTCCCACGGCCATTTTTCGACCTGTCTCTAATGGTACAATCACTACTCGGTCATCTCCACCACCCATCATGTTACCTTTCTTTTCGAGTACTCCAATGACTTTTAATTTTATACCAGATACGATAATTTCCGTACCTATGGGGCTTTGTTTCTCATACAATTGATCAATAACATCTACTCCGAGAATACAGACATTAATAGCATTCATTTGTTCATTAGTGGAGAAATTACGTCCGGCTCCTACTTTATAACCTTTCAATTCCATAAAGTTATCATCGATACCTAAAACGCGCGTATTCGGATTTGTTTTCTTTGAGGCGAATTTTGCAATGGCATTATTATTGACATTGGTTTTTAAGGAAACCTTTCCTTTGGCAGTAAATAAATACTTATAGTATGAAGCTTGACGGTAATCAATGTTTTTGAATCTTTTTTCCTTTTGTCCTTCTCTTCTTACTTGCATCATCGGTCTATTTCGAATATCAAAAGAATTCGCACCTAAACCAGAGAAAGAGTTGTCAACAGAACTCTGTATTCCATCAATTGCCGTTAATATTCCTACTAAAGAGGTGATACCAAGAGATATAATTAGCGCGGTTAAAACCGTTCTTAACAAATTTCCTTTGATGGATCGAAGACCTTCTAAAACGTTTTCTTTTAAATTCATATGTCTAATTGACTAAGCCGGAATATTCCGGCGACTTTTTGACTAACTCACCCAGTGACGACTAAATCGCATAGCGATGACTAAGTCAAACAGTGACGACTGTTGCAAAGCAAGCGCAAGTTATCTTCTTTTTTACAGCATTAAAAACCAATGAAACAGGCTTTTAATCCGCTAGTCCTTTTTTTACCTGATTAATTCAATCGCACCTCTTTCTTAAACGCAAAATCTTTGATAATTTAGTGTAAAATTATGT
>JBEBDF010000110.1:0-5220 GCA_041157105.1 Bacteroidota bacterium
CTCCTCACTAATACCTTTACCTGTATCCATCACTTGAATGGATACTTTTGAAATCGTCTCCTGCGCGTCCTGAAAGGTTTTGTGCAGTTCCAAACGTATCCCTATAATTCCTTCCTCTGGTGTGAATTTGAAGGCATTAGACAGTAAATTCGTCACACACTTTTCGATGATATCGGCGTCGTAATAAACAAAAAGTGAATCAATCGGTGACTCCCACTTTAATTTGATTTGCTTTTGTTGCGCGTACGCATCAAAACTCTGTTTAATGGAATTCAGTTGTTTTACTAGGTCATGCTTCTCCACCACTGGCTCCACATTGCCTGATTCGATTTTAGATAAATCAAGTAATTGATTGATGAGTCTCAGTAATTTTTGAGCATTTTGGTAAATCGAATTAATCTTCGTCTTCTGATCTTTGTTCAAGCTCGCATTAGAGATAAAATACTTCTCTAAAGGACTGGTAATCAGCGTTAAAGGTGTACGTAATTCATGTGAGATATTCGTAAAGAAATGCGTCTTGACCTGCTCTAATTCTTGAATGCGCTCCTTCTCAATTTCTTTCAAACGAATATCTGTCCGGAAAGCTTCTCTGATTCGAACCTCCCTTATAAATGCATAGATACCTGCTGCAACCAATAAAATATATAGTAGATAAGCCCACCAGGTTCTATACCATGGCGGCAATACGGTAATTTTCAATTCATACGGCTTTTCAGCCCAAACACCATCCGAATTACTAGCCTTCACTTTGAATACATAATCCCCTGGACTTAAATTCGTGTAGGTAACCGTACGCTGTGTTCCCACTAAATTCCACTCTTTTTCAAAACCCACTAAATAATAGGCATAACGGTTGTTTTTAGGTCTTTGATACTCCAAAGCCACAAAATCCAAACTAAACACCGTTTGATCAGGTTGGAGAATTAAATGCTTAGTAGATAAAATATCGACTGTTAATGGTGAGTTTTCTTGCCCCACTTCCACATCCTTATTGAAGATTTTTAATTTAGTGAAATAAACTGGAGGTACCTCTAAACGCATACGTAAGCTATCCGACTTCAAATAATTCAAACCGTTAACTCCTCCAAAAAACAACCAATTCTGATTATTTTTAGCCACCGCGTTTGTCATAAATTCTTTCCCCTGAAGTCCATCTGCTTCTTCGAAGTTGACAAATTTTAAGGTTTTGGAATCCATTTTTGAAATACCTCCATTCGTCGAAAACCATAAATCCCCTTTTGCATCTTCCACTAAACCACGCAAAGAGTTACTACCTAATCCATCATTTACCGTATACACCTTAAACCCTTTTTCAGGCCCCAAGTATTGGTTTAACCCTCCACCTTGTGTCATTACCCAAATCCGATTTTTTCGATCCTGGTAAATTTTATTCACGTGATTATAGCTCAAGGCCCCTGACTCAACAGATTTAAAATAGTGGCGCAATTTATGTGTCGCTATATCGAACACATAGAGACCATAGCTTAAGGTGCCAATCCAAATTTCTTTACCATTTAATACTCGAATTGCTGAAATAGATTTATTCAAGAAATTTGATTTTCCTAATTCCGTGAAGGGTACCGTATATTGTCCTGTTTTTGGATTAAAAGAAACGATACCTTGACCCGCAGTTCCTAAAAGAAAATCTGATTTGAAGGGCTCCAAGGTGTTAAAATTAGCCTCCCTCACACCGGGCTTAAAAGGATAATCCACTAACTTTTTATCCTTCGAGAATAGATTAATCCCTTTCCCCCAAAGTCCTACCCAAACCCCACCATCACCAGCAGGATGAATAAAATTCACATCATACGTCTCTGTAGAGTTTAATTTATTCGTAGAGGCGCTCTTCAAATAATGCGTTACTAGACCTGATTTATGATTAAAATAAGATAAACCTACATTACTACCTACCCAAACTCCCCGATCCTCGTCTGCTAGCAGCGTACTCACTTTATTACTTAAAAGGCCCTGAAGTGAATTCGGCTTATATCGCAAGACGGCAAAACGCGGTTTTTGGAAGAAAGAAATATTCAATCCTGCTTCCCACGTACCTACCCAGGTATTTTCATTCGCATCCGTAAAAAGACTCATGATGGAATTAGAAGACAATCCTAATTCTGGATCCGGGTTCGATGGAATATTGGTATAATTCTTAAAATCCTCTCCATTCAACTTGTAGACACCATTGTCGGTTCCTATCCACAAATTTTGTAAGGCATCTTTCGCTAAAGAAGTGACAATATTTTGACGAGATAGAGGATCAGATGCTTGGTAAAAAACGACTTTAAATTGTTGGGTTTTAGGCGTAAAACGGTAAATCCCTCTGCCATCTGTACCCACTAAAATATCACCATTCTTCGTTTCAAATAAAGCCCTCACTCGGTAACTATTTCCTCCAAACTGATAAGGAATAAAACTTTGTGCGTTTAGCTGGGAAAGTAAATAACCCGTCCTCGTCCCCATCCACACAGTTCCAGAAGAATGCTTAAATAAACGCGTCACTTCTTTTACAAATGGATTCTTCCACTCTGACTCTTGCGTTATTAATTGATTCGTTCGAATATCATATACTAAATAACCTAGACCTAAAACAGCCACCCCCATCTTCCCTTTTCCTATATTTAAGATGCTCGGAATATTGGCATTGGACAAATCTTGCCCGGCAGGTCCTTTCGAAAACCGGGTGATTTTCCCAGTGGAAAGTTCAATTTTGTTTAAACCAGAATTACGAGTTCCGACCCATAGATTCCCTAAATCGTCTTCTGCCACCGTAAATATCTCACTCCCACTTAACGTGCTAGGATCACTCGGATCATTTCGATAAATCTTAAAATTATGGCCATCGTAGCGATTCAAACCATCACCCGTAGCAAACCATAAGAAGCCCTTTTTATCTTGTATGATCTTATAAACCGAGCTTTGGGAAAGTCCTGAAGCAGTGCTGAGACGCTCATAACGGGTTTGCTTTTGGGCAATTGCACCCAAAGAAAGTAATAGCAAGAATCCGATAAAGGCCTTTTTCATTCGAACTTTAAATTTAGGGAATAATACCAGGAAATTGGACGGATTTGTCCTGAAATACACATTTGCAAGAATTGTCCTCGTATTTGTAAGATTCGTCCTATTCTAAAAAAGGCCACCCACGTACATTTGACTCAAGAATTTTTCTTCGATATGAATAAAACATTTGTTTCATTTAACGTAAAGAATTCAGGAAACAAACTTCCTAAATACCAGCAATTAGTGAATTCACTTTTGCAGGATATTGAGATGGGAGAATTAAAACCTGGCGAACGATTGCCGTCCATTAACGAGGCGTCGGAAGAATGCTACCTTTCTCGGGATACCGTGGAAAGAGCCTACACCGAATTGCACAAAATGGGTGCCATCACGTCTATTTTCCGCAAAGGTTATTTCATCTCAGAGTCCAGTCTGAAAGTAAAGACGAAAGTACTTTTCTTAATCGGACGCATGACAGAAACAAATCAAACACTCTACAACGCATTTTTAGATCATTTCGGCAAAAACGTGATGGTCGATATTTATACCTACCAGTACAAGCCACGTGAATTCAAAGAAATTATCGGGCAGCAACTTGGGAACTACCATTATTACCTGATTCAGCCTCATTTAATCGACGAGGATGAAGAAACTGTGAAGATTTTACAAAAGATAGCAGGGGATCGCTTGATTTTATTAGACCAAAATTTCGGAACCATCCGTCATTCTAGTCTGATCTGCCCTCCTAACCCCTCGCTTAAAAAGATTTTTAATACCCAACTAAACCTGTTTAATAAGTACCGCAGTCTTAATTTAGTTTTGAGCGAAGACGAATACTTCGATCCTGAATTAATTAATGCGTGTAGTGAATTCTGCGAAGCGAATTCATTGAATTTCCAAGTATTAGATGGCCTAGAAGAGGACGATTACAGACAAAATGAGGTTTACTTCACCTTGTCAGATACCGATCTTTTCCAGGCTATCAAATACGCGGAGAAAAAGAAGTGGACATTAGGAAAAGATGTAGGCATCATTTCCTTGAATGATCATCCATTTAAAGAAATCATTGCCGGAGGAATCACAGTCGTGAGTACTCACCCGGAGAAATTAGGCCAAAAAGCAGCCGAAATGATCCTCACCAATAAAAAGACAGCGGAGGTCATAGAACCTAGCTTACTTATACGATTATCACTTTAGGGTTTTATTTTGCTTGAAAAGGGCCGTGGATTCACGGCCTCTTTTTTTTCACGTAATCTATGTTCCGCTGAATCCCTTTCAACTTCGTACGTTTAATGGCAGAATAGTGAAAAAGAGTTTGGAAAACTTCTTCTGAAAGCCCTTCCCAATCCACCTCTTGTAATTTAGTATCAAACCTCGTTTCCTCATGAGGCTTCGAAAAACGATTCCAAGGGCACACATCTTGGCAAATATCACAGCCAAAAATCCAGTTTTCAAAATCCCCCGTTAGATTTGCCGGCATTTGATCTTTTAATTCAATAGTAAAATACGAGATGCATTTACTCCCATCCACCACATAGGGTGATATTGCATCCGTCGGACAGGCATCAATACATCGCGTACAAGTACCACAAAAATCCTTGATAGGCCCATCCGGAGCCGCTTTCAGATCAATTAATAGCTCAGCTAAGAAATAGAAACTTCCCTTTTTAGGTATAATCAAATTCGCATTCTTTCCGATCCAACCTAACCCCGATTTCTTTGCCCAGGCTTTCTCTAAGACCGGCGCAGAATCCACAAACATCCGACCAGAAAACTCGCCTACCTCCTCTTGAAGCGAATCCCACAGCATTTGCATTTTGTCTTTGATTACCCGATGGTAATCTTCCCCATAGGCATACTTCGAAATCTTGAATGGATTTGCCTGAATTTCTTCGGCTGGAAAATAGTTATAGACCAGAGAAACGACGGTTTTGCAACCATCTACTAACTTCCGTGGATCTAATCTTTTATCGAAATGATTCGCCATATAGCCCATCTCGCCGTGTTGATTCGAATTCAACCAAGCTTCTAAGCGAGGTGCTTCTTCCTCTAGAAATCCCGCCTCCGAAATACCGCAAAAGGCAAAACCAAATTGCTGGGCTTTTTGCTTAATGTGCTGTGAAATTTGAGAGGGACTTTTTGACATTTGTTTAAAATTACGAAGGCCATTTCATTTATGCCAAAGTGTCAGAAAATTGTTTTTGGTATTGAATTTGTAAA
>JBEBDF010000111.1:0-5187 GCA_041157105.1 Bacteroidota bacterium
GTCGGAATCAACTCGACAAGAGAACCTACTAGAATCATCACTAAAGAGGCTACTAATAATTGGATTGGACGTTTTTCAATCCAACGGTGCCAATGTCCATCGCTTTCGTGTTTTTCTTCGATGACAGCTAGTGGAGCAGCTTCCGCTTTTTCATCGGCTAATAAAGTGCCTTGGGCCATTGTTTTGAACAAGTTGTAGGCCATTAAGATCGCACCAATTAAATACAATGTTCCACCCAAAGCACGCATCATGTGCATCGGCAATAATTGAAGGGTCGTATCTAGGAAATTTCCGTATTGTAAGGTTCCCTCTGCTGTAAATTGTTTCCACATCATGCCTTGTGTGAAACCTGAAATGTACATGGGGATCGCATAGAAGGCAATTCCGATGGTACCTATCCAGAAGTGGGTCTTCACTAATTTCTCTGAATACAAGTTTGTCTGGAAAATGCGTGGAACTAACCAGTAAAGGATGGCAAAAGTTAAGAATCCATTCCATCCTAAAGCCCCCACGTGCACGTGTGCTACGATCCAGTCCGTAAAGTGGGCAATCGCATTGATATTCTTTAAAGACAACATCGGTCCCTCAAAAGTGGCCATACCATAACACGTGATACCCACTACCATGAATTTCAACAAGGTATTTTCACGTACTTGATCCCATGCCCCTCTTAAAGTCAAAAGACCATTGATCATACCTCCCCAAGATGGTGCAATTAACATGATGGAGAAAACGACGCCTAAGGATTGAGCCCAATCAGGTAATGAAGAATATAATAAGTGGTGAGGTCCCGCCCAGATGTAGATGAAGATTAAGGCCCAGAAGTGTAAAATGGATAATCGGTACGAGTATACGGGACGATTTGCCATTTTTGGCAGGAAATAATACATCAACCCTAGGAAAGGAGTCGTTAAGAAAAACGCCACTGCATTATGGCCATACCACCATTGAATTAAGGCATCTTGAACACCTGCATAAACGTAATAGGATTTTAAAAATGAAATAGGTAATTGAACCGAATTAGTCAAGTGTAAAACGGCCACCGTGATGAAGGTCGCAATGTAAAACCAGATGGCTACATACAGGTGACGTTCTCTTCTTTTAAAGATAGTTCCGAACATATTTATGCCAAAGGCTACCCAAACCAATGTTATGGCGATATCTATGGGCCATTCCAATTCCGCATATTCATGCGAAGTAGTGATGCCTAAAGGTAAAGTAATAGCCGCTGCAACGATAATTAATTGCCAACCCCAAAAGTGAAAATTGGACAAAAAGTCACTGTACATACGCGCTTTTAATAATCGCTGAAGGGAATAATAAACACCGGCAAATATGGCATTTCCAACGAAGGCAAATATCACGGCATTTGTATGCAGTGGACGTAAACGGCCAAAAGTACCATATTGAGTCAAATTCCATGAGGGGGCAAATAATTGTGTAGCAATAATTACACCGACTGTCATTCCGACTACTCCCCAAAGGATTGTGGCAAGGGAAAAATTTCGAACAATTTTATTGTCGTAATAAAATTGCTCTAATGAGGTAGATTTTGTGCTCATAGATTCTTAGTTTTTTCGTCTTCATGTAAAATGCGCATTGCGGGAGTAATTAAATCCTCTTGTTGCCCAGATCGAATAGACCAAACAAAGGCTACCACAAATCCAATCGCCATAAAAAGGCTCAATCCGATCATTAGGTACATTATTTCCATTGGGCGTACAATTTATTTGTTGCAATTTCGGGACAATGCATCCCCTAAAACCTGACCTTAATCAGCTTTTAATCTGATTTTTTCACGTGTTAGGTTTTGCCCCATCCAATTCATACCTACGTTCGCAATGACTAGCATACTAATCGAATTCACCGGCATTAAGATGGCCGCAATTAACGGGTATAAATTACCCTGAATGGCATAGCTTAATCCAAATCCATTATAGACTAAAGAGAGCAAAAAGCTAGCCTTGATGAGTTTTAACCCAAATTTTGAATAGTTTAAATACGTCCCTAATTGAGCTAATTCCGAACCCTTCAAAATGGCATCAGATGAGGGGGTAAAATGTAAGTGGTCATCTGAAACGGCAATGCCCACATGGGCTTGTTTTAAGGCCCCAGCATCATTCAACCCATCTCCTATCATGGCAACAATTTTTCCCTGTTGTTGGAGCTCTTGAATGTATTCCATTTTCTGCATGGGGCTACATTCGAATTTTAAATGATCTTGATTGTCAAACCAATCTACTAGATGACTTGCATGTTCTTTTTTATCACCTGAAATCAAGTGAATTTCATAGGTATGTCTTAATCGATGTAAAAGCGCTTCTATGCCTGGCCTATTTTCCCAAGGGAACTCTAAAAAACCAATCGATAGATGGTTGATTGAAACGAATAAACGCGATTCGGAGCTGATAAATCCCTCTGGTGAAACGAGATGATTGTTAGTGTATTTAGCACTTCCTATTTGGACAAATAATTCTTCAAAATGAGCCTCTAATCCTTTCCCTGTTACTTCTTTGAATTGGGTCATAGGAAGGACAGTGCGTCCTTGTAAAAACTTTTTTACTTGTTTGGATAAGGGATGTGTAGATTGAAAAACGAGAGAATAAATGGCATTCCATTCTCTTTCGCTTAATTCTCGATTAAAATGGATGCTTGGTTCTGTTTTGCCTTGTAAGGTTAAAGTGCCCGTTTTATCGAAAACCAAGGTGTTCACTTGGGCCATTCGTTCAAAAGTCTGAATGTCTTTGATGAAGAACTGGTGTTTTGCTAGCCAGCGAATACCATGACCCAGTGCAAAAGGATAAGAGACGGCCAAAGCGCAGGGACAAGCAATCACTAAAATACTCACCACAGCATTTGACCATCGACTAGGATCAACCTGATACCAATAAATCCCTGCAGTGGTGGCTAAACTCAATAAAATGATCGTAAAATAGAAGCCTACTTGGTTTGCGAAATTTTCCCAATTCTCGGATTTGTGGTGAGGATTCTTGAAGGCTTGCTGCTCCCAAAGTTGCGTTAAGTGACTTTGATTCAATTCTTTACTAATTTGAATTTCGATCGCTTCTCCCCTATGTTTGCCTCCCGCATAAATAGACTGTCCTGCCTCTATGGAAATGAGTTCACTCTCCCCCGTTACAAAACTATAATCCATGTCACTTTTGCCTTTTAATAAATAGGCATCTGCTGGAATGATTTCTTGATTTCGAATGAGCAGGCGATCCCCTATTTTGATCTCTTCTAAGGGAGCAGTTACTTCTTTGCCGCCTGCGATTTTGGTCACCACAAGAGGGAAATAGGCCTTGTAATTTCGTTCAAAGGAAAGAAAGTCAAACGATTTCTGTTGAAACCATTTCCCTATCAATAAAAAGAAAATCAAACCAGAAACAGAATCAATGTATCCAGCGCCCGTATGAGAAAGAATTTCATAGGCACTTCGACCGTAACCTACCAGAATTCCTAACAAGATGGGCAACTCAATAGTCATTTTGCCCAATTTTAGGTGTGCATATACATTGCGGAAATAATCGGATCCGGAATAAAATACAGCTATCGTTCCTAAGGCTAATTTTAGATACCCAAATAGCTGTTGTAGTGAACCATCTTCGATGCCTAAATATTCTGGAAAACTAAATAACATGGCATTTCCTGCACAAAATCCGGCGATGCCTAATTGTAGAAATAGGTGTTTTTGGTCGTTATTTTGTGGTTTTTCCTCCTCATTCGAAATATGCGGTTCGTAGCCTAAACGGGATATCAAGCTAGCAAGCGCACCTAAACTCAATTGATCCTCTTTGAACCAAACGGTTAAATCCTTCTTGCCAAAATTTAAACTGGTTTTAATGATATAAGGATTCAGTTTTTGCAAATTCTCTAATAAATACAAGCACGATCGGCAGTGTATGGCAGGTAAATGAAAGCTTACTTTGGAAAACTCTGAATTAGAAAATGTGATCAATCGATTGCGAAACGCCGTATTATTCAAAAAGTCAAAATTCTTTTCTGTAGGAGAAATGCCAGGATTGATATCACATGCATAATAATCGGCTAGTTGATTATCATTCAAGAGCTCAAACACCTGTTCACAGCCATGGCAGCAAAATGTTTTGTCCTGTTTCTCAATCGGATGTTCTCCACAGGCATCGCCGCAGTGGTAACAAACCGTTGCTTGGTCAACTATAGGCGCTTCTAGGATTTCTGAGTACATATTTACTGGATAATGTCTCAAATTTCCGATGAATGTAGATTGCTTTACGTGACAAATACTAGTTTGAAAACTGATCAATGTCAGGAATTAAGCTGAATAGACCCGCTACTTTCGCATTGTCAATAAAGCCAATGAACGATTTTTCAGATACAGAACGGAAAGTACTAGCGAGTGGGATTGAACTCCGCTATTTACCTGATGAATATTTATTTCGTCAGGGTCAAAAAGCGGAATTTGTTTTTTATCTCCAGGAAGGAAGTCTTCTTCTGGAAAGTCCAGCAGGTTTCGTGACCATTGAAAGAAAAGGGGTATTTATTGGAATTGAACAGGCAATCGAGGAAAAAAAACACCATTTTTCTGCGTTGACATCTAGTTATGCGCAGTTTTTGGTTTTTGAACGGAAGTATTTTCAGCTCTTGATCGATGAATTCGATTTAGCACTTCCCTATTTTGAATTAAAGAAAGCGGAGTTTAATGAACTTCTACAAAAGGTTCAACCGAATTACGCTACGGTATAAGGGTTTAGAGTGGTATTTAATTGGGTTTTGGCTCCCTTTTGCTTTTAGCGGAAGGGAGCTTTATGTTAGTGGGCTATCCTTTTCTTTTTTCAGTGTATTATAGACCAAACGATCCGTAAAACCATTCAGCCACTTGTTCAAGAATACCGTTAATTTGCCTTGAAGGGTTAAAACGAGGGTTTTCTTTTTAGCTTCATACGCTGCGGCAATTCGAGAGGCCACTTCCTCCGCAGACATCATTTTGCCTTCATCCCGCATCGTTTCGCCCGTAATCTTTCCTTCACTATTTAAGGAAGCTGCTCTGATATTTGAAGCGGTAAAGCCTGGACAAGCGATTAATACATGTACTCCTGTTTCTAATAGCTCTGTTCGTAAGGCTTCTAAAAAGCCATTCATGGCGAATTTAGAGGCAGAATACCCCGTTCTTACAGGCAATCCTCGGTAGCCCGCAATCGAAGAAAT
>JBEBDF010000112.1:0-5184 GCA_041157105.1 Bacteroidota bacterium
GAAGGAAACCATTCTAGATTTTCTTCTGAAACGATTAAATCTGCTTTCGATTGAATAGTGGTTCCAATTTCTATCCAACGACCATTCTCTGAAAGCAAATCAACTTTCTTACCATAGAATGAAGACCTACTATCTTGAACTACAAGCTGTTTAAATAAAATCCGCATTTGTTTTTGGTTATAAAAAAACCCTGATTAACAGGGTTTAAAAATCAATGTCCGATAAAGGATTTATATGTCTCAACATCCATTAATTGGGAAAGATCACCAGCATCAGCTGCCTTAATTTTCACCACCCAACCATCTCCATAAGGATCTGAATTTATTAATTCAGGGCTGCTATTTAAGGCTGTATTAAATTCTACAATTTCTCCAGCAATCGGTAAGAACAAATCAGAAACTGTTTTAACAGCTTCTACCGTTCCAAATACGCCATCCTTTGTAATGCTTTGACCTACCGTCTCCACCTCTACAAAAACGATATCTCCTAACTCACCTTGAGCGAAATCAGTGATACCCACCACAGCTAAATCGCCTTCTATTTTGATCCACTCGTGTTCTTGAGTATACTTTAATTCACTTGGAAAATTCATATGATTATTATTTGCTCACAAAGGTCACTAAAATCTAGATTTTTTGCAAACGATTTTTATTTATTCACTTAAACTATAACGTATTTGAAAACCACCCGCTACAGTAGATCGATAGAAGGAGTTAGATACCAAGGGATTATTCATCATCTTATCGAAATAAGCCGTCACCGTTAATTTATTATTGACATTATAACTTAATTGAGGACGGAATTGAAAATTCACAAAACCTTGCGTAACAATCGTTTCTGCATCTAATTTTCGTTGTAAAGTACGTGTATCCCGAATAGTTAAATTCATATTAAACCGTAAATCATTAGGCAAACGAACAGATCTGCCATTAATCTTAAAAGGAATTAACATATTGGATTTAGTAAATCCGACAGACACTGTGATGTCCTTATTTGCTAATTCTGCAACCTGTGAATTAGCTAAATTTAAACCAACATTACGATCCTGATTATATTCTAAACGTAAGGATATTTTACTCTTGGTCACTGCATTAACCCCAACTAATGGCGAGAAACGTTCCACGAAGGAGATCGTACTCATTACATATACTGGAATTAAGGTGTTTGTTTCTGGATCGAAACGAGAGGAAAGAGGATACAGTAAACTATTGAGGGACAAATTCATGTAATCCGTAGCAAACTGACCATATTCTAACGACGATACAAAATTCCCCACATTATAGGTACTTGAATACATATGTGTTATCGTGAATGAAGAGAATTTATTCTTAATTCCAGGGAGCAAATTCAACCCATTGTAATCTACTTTCCAGTTTGGTAATGGAATATTGTAGAAAGGTGAAAATTTCACGTCATTAGCGGAAACACCAGAATAGGCAGCAAAGAAAGCAGGAATTAACACGTCTTGGGAGTTTTGATTATAAGTTCCTACTTCAGATGATTTCGCTTTATTTAATCTTGAGATCAAAACGGAACGATTAGTCCTAAATTCCTCAAAAACGGCTTCTGGATTAGAGAAAGCAGTCATAAAGGACAAAAATGACATCGAATAATTACCGGAACGAATCGGGCTCTGAGATTTAAATGGACCTCCAGCTTGATCAGGTCTAAAGAATTCTTGGTAGTTATCCCCTCGATTGTAATTACCATCTACCTGGATTCGCAAATCTTTCGTAGGTTCTAATTGAGTAGAATAGGTTAATTTCTGATTCCTTAACTGCGTAAATGGTGTATTTTGAACAGTACTTCGTGTTAACCAACCATTTTCAGCCGCCTTAAATCGTATACCATCATCTTGACCTCCTCTGATAAAGTCAAATCCAGGAGCTGAATTAACAGAATTCATTCCTAGATTGCCTGGATTAGGCATGAAACCAGGTAAGGTGGTAGATTCATTAATAGAATAATTGACTTGAATTCCACGCAAGGTTAATAATAAACGTGTAACAGCTTTAATGGCAGATTTACTCGGAATGACAATATCTTCCTCATCGCCTGGATTTCTGGCGATATTTTTACCAAAGGTGCGAGGAGTATTTGCCCAACGTAAGGCTTTAATCCGATTGTATAAAGCAACAAAATCAACTTTCCCATTGATGGCTTGTTCGCGGGTATTTTTGATAATGTTGCCAAAAGGTAAACCTAAAGAATCTCGAATATCAAATGAATTAGCAAAATAGTTGTACCCTACCCGATGCGTATAATCTGCATTCATCCAATCCGTTAAAACAGATTTCTGTAATGGCAAACGCCAAACCATACCTGCTTGTTGATCAAAACTTCTGGCGCGACCCAAGGCTCTCAAGCTAATCATTACGGAATCTCGCTTTTGCTGAGTATCTAAATCTCCGATAGGTTCATCAATAATGGAATTAACTTGGGTATTATAATTGAGAACCATAGACTTTGTCAAATTCCAATTCAAGGCATATTGTCTATTAAAGAACCAATATTTTTCAAACTGAGGAGCTACCCCCAAAGTAGTAAATTCCGAATTTCTCAACTGAGTTTTGATAAAACTGCGATCCATATCTAGTCGAACTAATAAAGAAGAAGGCACTAAATTCAGGTTGAAATCCTTGATCAAATCGAATGACGCCTTCTTAAATGGTTCTATATAGCGCGCTGACGTTGAATATGCATATAAAACACTTCCCTTATGACTTAACTGTGTGTATTCTGCAATAAGCGGACTTGTTCTTAACATTTCGGAAAAGGCATAGGAGAAAGTAAAATTCGAGAAATCCCAAGGATAGGAAATCTTAGACTTAGCCCCCCTATTCTTTTTAACATTAGAAAAATTAAATCCTTTACGTTCCGTATTATCTTCCACCATAGTTAAATAGGCATTCTTTTTAGCTTCAGCATTAAACTTCTGAATTGAATTAGAAAGAAAGATATCTGGATCAAATGGATCAAATTGTGGCGAAATATTTCGGCGGTCATAGGTAATAAAGAAAGGAATATTAAAACCCCAATTTTTAGGCAATAGCTTATCTAAACTTAAATTTGCTGTAATTCCATACTCTAAATTATTCTCTCTACTGCGTTCTGATATTTTAGCTTGAACTCCTCCAAATCCGTAATTTTTAAAACTACCATTCATTTGAATCGTACCTATGTCAGCCAGTTTAATGGCTAATTTACCTATGGCAGCCTCACCTGAAGTCTGGTCAAAACCAGAGGCTCGCAATTCATTTACCCAAACACAGAATGTTTTATTTGTTTTACTCGTATTGCGAACTCCTATCATGGTGACCATCGTAGCACTTTGATCTGGCCTACCCATTACCGTAATTTTATACGTCTTTCCAGTAGAACTCGTAATTAACATCGTAAAACGCTCATTTAAGCTCTTACCTTGTTTATCTCGCTCGATCTTAACTTGCTTAACTAAATCAAACTCAATGTCAAATTCATTCTCCATTGGCCAAATCTCCGTGTCTAAACTTTGGCCCCTCTGAGTTTGAATTAAACCTGTATTTTCTATTTCATAATAGTTATCTGTCAAATCAGTACCGATACGTAGAAATGCGCTAACTTGACCACTAATCATATCCGGACTTTGCATCGATACAAACATCTTTAAACGTTTGTAATTAATAAAATCAAAGATTGTATTTTTAAATACCGCTCTTGCATCTCCAGCGCGCAAATTATCCACACAGAGGCTCATAGATTGTTCATTCAATCGAGCGTTATTAATGGTAGTAATATCCTGATCTCTGACAAATCCAGGTGGAACAACATAAGGAATTGCTGTCTCCCCTTTATTAGCTGGTCCATTTTCTTCAATATTCACACTAGAAACCCGAAATTTAGCATCATATGGCTCAGGCAAATCTTGTCCACTTCGTTTATCTAATTCACCAATAAACTTTCGATAACTGAATCCTGACAATTGTAATTGGGCAAATCTTAATACTACTGGTTCTTTAAATTCTTTCAACACCATCCGCATGAAACGAATTGATTTAAACGAATTAATTTCCCCAGCAGGTGTTTTGTAAATACGTTTATCTTTTATGGGTACGCGGAAAAGATACCAATTAACTCCGCCCTCTGTAATTTTATCCACTACAAAACCATTCCCAATTTGTAGGCTATTAGGCTTTAAATCAATTTCATATTCAAAATAGGCTTCACTATCATTTACTGTATTATCATTGTTCAAATCCTCTCGATCTGGCAAAATACTATTAGCCTCAGTGAAATTGACATTGGAAGGATTGGCTGTGGTAGGACTATTGTTTTCCATACCTAAGTAACTCTTATAACGTTGAATTAACGATTCCGTACCATCAAATTTCTGATTTAAATAAAAATCAAAATCATCTCCTGCTGGATCATTTTGAATACTGGCTAAAGCCAAAGGATCTGACACACGACTTTTTATTTGATCTAAATAGGCTTTAAAATGAGTCGATTCCGTTAATACAGTGGCATCATCTGCTTTATTTGGCAAACCATCTAAACCGATATCCTGCTTTTCTCTACCAGCCGAATTATCAAATGCATTGATGACAAATTGTCTTGAAGGAGCTAATCCCCAATCAGTTTTTTCAATATTCTTCGTTGTACCTGAGGTGATTTTTTCACCTGCTGGAATGCCATTCTCAAAATTAGAATAGCCATCTGGAATAAAATCTTCTGAGACATCCCCTAAATGGAAAACTAACTTACCTCCCGTCTCATTGTTCTTGTTAAATAGACCATCTCGAATTTTCCCTGCTTCTCCGGCAATAAATGGATCCATCAACCAAAATTCTAACTGCTCTATATTAGCATTATCAAAATCAGTATCAGAACTAATCGCTCGGGTAATTGCCCCAAAATTAGCACTTGGAGTAGGCAATAAACCTGTTGAGGAAAGATTAGGGTTAAAATTATACAAGCCCCTCTCCGAAGGGAAATAAGCAACATCTAATACATTAATGGGTAAATTGGTAATATTATTTGCAAAGTCCTTATTGGGGAACAGACCTCTTGGAGTTACTACTCTTTCATAAGCAAACGCATTTACTTTAGTAGGATCTAATCCAGGTATATCTAAACCAAAACCTCCTTGTCCATAAATACTAGCATCCACCGTGTAGGCAGATATTTTAGCTCGATTAAATCCAG
>JBEBDF010000113.1:0-5157 GCA_041157105.1 Bacteroidota bacterium
CTCCAAGGTAAATAGACGAAAAAGAAACCAAAGAAGAGTACTAAAAACAACGTCACTAAAATCGCTACGTGTAGGTAGAAGTCCTTTTTTGATTTAGTTGAAATGATCGCCATGGAAGGGGTTGTCTATTTTAGTGCAAGATAATAAGAAAAGAGTTGAATATTAAATCCGAAATTGTGCTTCGCAATAATTTCTTGAATTTAACATTCAACTCTATTTCTACTTTCTCTAATCTCTACTCTCTTCTCTTTACTCTCTAATCTCTACTCTAAAATCAAAAAAGGGGCTTCCGCCCCCTTTTTGATTTTATCATTACTCTTTAATCTCTACTCTATACTCTCTTATCTATACTCTATACTCCGGACTCATTCCCTCCGGACTACCGATTACCGATTACTGGCTACCGGATACTGACCACTGACCACTGTCCACTGTCCACTGACCACTGACCACTGACCACTGTCTAGTACTTAAATACCTTATCCCCCGCCATCACTTCTTGCGTTTTCTCATCGAAAGTAACGCGTTGTCCCGTGCGGTAAGCCGCATTCGACATGATTGTAGCGATAGAGTGTTGGTAACCAGCCTCGATAGGAGCGTTAGGAGTTTTGCGAGAACGAACACATTCCATCCAGTTTTTCACGTGGTTGAAAGTTAAGATGTCTCCACCTGTATCTGCGTCAGTCGCTACTTTAGCTCCTTCGATTTTCATCGTAGGTAGTAAGTTCGCTTGTAAGCCCATTGCTTTTGCTTCGCGCTCACGAAGACCGCCGTTAGGGGAGATCGTGTTGGTGTCTAAGTTTAATTCACCCCCATTTGAGTAGTAAATTTCTTTTGTTCCACCCGCTGAATTCGAGAAGCGAGACGTGAATTGAACTTGGAAACCTTTGTTTCCTTGGCCGTAATCAAATACCACAGTCATTGTATCTGCGTTTACGCGACCATCGTTCCATTGGTAGATTCCACCATTTGCCACCACTGAATTAGGGTGAGAAAGGCCTGAGAACCAGTGAACGGTATCGATTTGGTGAGACATCCATTGTCCTGGAATTCCAGAAGAATAAGGCCAGAATAAACGGTATTCTAAGTATTTACGTGGATCAAATTTGTCTGCTGGACGGTTCATTAAGAAACGCTTCCAATCGATATCTGATTCTTTTAAGATGCTTGTTAATTCTGGGCGTCTCCAGCGACCTGGTTGATTGACATTCCACATTAATTCCACCATTTTGATATCGCCAAATTTACCCGACTTGATAAATTCATCCGCTGCCCAATAGTTCTCACCTGAACGACGTTGTGAACCGATTTGAACGATTTTACCAGAATCCTTCACTGCCTTTAGAACAGCGCGGTTATCTTCCATCGTTTCGGCTAATGGCTTCTCTGTATAGGTATCACAACCTGCTTTTACAGCCTCGATGGTGTGTAAAGCATGTTGGAAGTCAGCTGTAGAGATGAAAACAGCATCAATTCCTTTAGCAGAATACAATTCTTCGTTGTTTCTGTAGGTCTGGATATTTCCTCCAAGTTCCTTCTCTAAAAATGCCTTTCCCTCGTCTCTACGGCGATTCCATAGATCAGAAAGAGCAACCATTTCGAAGTTCATTCCTTTCGCTAATGCCTTAAATGGAGGCACGTGTGAGGCACGGTGGCGATCTGAAAAACCGACACAGGCTACGCGAACGCGGTCGTTTGCGCCAAGAATCTTGCTGTAAGACTTTGGGCTAAATGCTAAAGTACCTAGAGAAGCTAGGGCACCTTTGTGTAAAAATTCTCTTCTTTCCATAGGTTGGTTTAGTTAATTTCTCTGATTTTGATGTTTTTATAGAATACGGAATCCCCGTGCTCTTGGAATAAGATAGGTCCTGAATCTTGTGAGCCAAAACCATCCCAAACTTTATGCTTGCTATGAGCGACTAGAACTTTGAAAATATTGCTCTTGCGCTCGTATTCGACTACTTTGAAGCCATTTAGCCAGTGTTGAACGATATTGTTTGGATACACAATAATGCGACCCTGATTCCATTCGCCTATTTTCTTTTGGAAACGCCCATCGATCTTATTAGATGGGATAATATCGTACAAACTAGCTAATGTTCTGTTACCTACTGTGCCTAATTTCGCATCTGGGTGCTTAGCATCATCTAACACTTGGTATTCTAAACCAATGGCTGACATACCCGAGTTATAAGACTCGTTCACGAAATATTTCACGCCTGAATTCGCACCTTCCGTTAATTTAAAATCGAAAGTCAATTCAAAGGCAGAGAATTTGTCATTGGTTAAGATGTCACCCCCATTTCCAGATTCTTTTCCACCTGAGCTGTTCACGTGTAAAGTTCCGTCTTCTACTGTCCACACCGATGGAGGAGCTGTTGTTTTGAAGGCTGAACGGAAACCTGTTAAATCCTTTCCATTAAATAATAAGCGGAACCCTTGCTCTTTTTCTAAAGGAGAGACATTGTTTAATAAGTAGTTGTCTACGACTACGTTTTTGTCCAAAGGACGTGGCTGCATATCTTTCCCCGTTTGAATACGGATGTTTTTCCACATCACTTGCATGCCTGGCTTCATGTCCGCGTAAATTGCGTGAACTTGGAAGGCAATAAAACCTTTAGCGGTCATATCATCCACTAAGTACGTCACAGGGATGTCATTTATCCAAGTGCGGATCGTGCTTCCGATAGCTTCAACGCGGTAGTGATTCCACACATCGCCTAATTTGAAGGCTTTCTTCGCTTCCGGCTTTAGTTCGTTTTGGGATAACCAACCACGTCTTGATTCATCGTAAATTCCACCCGACCATCCGCGAGGAGATGGATCGATTTCGGCCTGGTAACCATGCACGCGGCCATTTTGGTATTCTGGAATGGAAAGGCTTCTGAATTGAACGCCTGAATTCATTTTGTTATCTACTTTCACGTCGAACTCTAGGATGAAATCACTGTATTCTTGTTCAGTAGCCATGAAAGAGTTCGGGGTATTTGCAACGGTAGTTCCCACCATGACGCCATCTTTCACTTCGTATTTTGCTTGTCCATTTAATTGTTTGAAACCTTTGAAGGTCTTTCCGTCGAACAAGTTAGTCCATTTTTGAGCCTGCGCCTGGAACGATCCAATCGCTAAAAAAAGGCCTAAAAAGGGTAGTATTAGTTTTTTCATAGTATAATATAAGTTTTAATTACAAGGCTCTCATCTTCGAAATTTACTCATTTATCTTTAAATAATTTAGTTTGTCTAGGGGGTGAAATCAGGTCAAGAAAATAGTCAGTTTTGGAAAGTAGATTTACTAAGTATTCTATTATTTTTGTAGATTAATAATTGATTACTATGCAAAAACAGACAAAAGCCATCCGCATTCAGGCCGAAAGATCTCAAAATAGAGAGCATTCAGTTCCTTTATATTTGACTTCTAGCTTTACATTCGAAGATGCAGAACAAGGTCGCGCCATCTTTGCAGACGAAATGGCAGGTAACATCTACTCTCGCTACATGAATCCGAATGTGGATGAATTCGTAGAAAAGATGAATATGCTGGAGAATGCGGAGGATGGAATCGCCTTTTCTACCGGAATGGCGGCTATTTTCGCTTCTATGGCTGGTCTGTTGAAAGCAGGTGATCACGTGGTTGCATCGAATGCGTTGTTTGGATCTTGTATCCAGATTTTAACAAAGATTACGGCTAAATGGGGGATTGAATGTACTTTCGTTCCAGGTGCTGATATCAACGCATGGAAGGCTGCGATTAAACCCAATACGAAGTTTTTATTCTGTGAATCTCCGTCGAATCCAGGTTTAGAGCTAATTGATTTACCCGCATTAGCCGCTTTAAAAGAAGGAAAAGACATCATTTTAGCCGTTGATAACTGTTTTGCAACGCCTATTTTACAAACGCCATTGGATTTAGGGGCAGATTTAGTGATACACTCAGCTACGAAATATATTGACGGCCAAGGTCGTGTTTTAGGTGGGGTGATTTGTGGTAAGAAAGTGTATATCGATGAGATTCGCTTCTTTGCTCGCCATACAGGTCCGTCTCTTTCTCCATTTAATGCGTGGGTCCTTTCGAAAAGTTTGGAATTATTAGATTTGAGATTACAAAGGCATTCAGAAAACGCGATGGCCTTAGCAGAAGCTTTGGAAGGCCATAAAGCTTTAAATAATGTCAAATATCCTTATTTAAAATCCCATCCTCAATATGAATTAGCAAAACGCCAAATGAAATATGGTGGAGGAATCTTAACGATCGATGTGAAAGGTGGATTTGAAAAAGTGGTGGCTATGAGTAAGTTATTAAAAATAGCCTCGATTTCACCAAATTTAGGAGATACGCGCACGATTATCACGCACCCAGCTTCTACTACTCATTCAAAATTACCTGCAGAGGAAAAAGCTTCATTAGGTATCACGGACGGCTTAGTTCGGGTGGCAGTGGGTTTAGAATCGATTGAAGATTTAAAAGCAGATTTCCTACAAGCCCTTAATCAGATTAGCTAATGTGGATCGCTCTGATCGTTTGTTTGCTTTTGTTGACCGTAAATGTCGTGATTGGCGTTTATGTGGAGAGAAAGCTATCGGCTTTTATGCAGGATCGATTAGGGCCTATGAACGTAGGTAAATGGGGTTTATTACAGGTTTTTGCGGATTTATTAAAGCTGATACAAAAGGAGGATATTGTTCCTGCTGACGCTCAAAAACGACTTTTCTTATTTGCTCCCTGGATTATATTTTTATCTGTTTTTGGGGCATTTTCTGTGATTCCTCTAAGTTCAGGTGCTTTTTTACAAGGAAGCCAAACCGAAATGGGCATTATGCTCTTAATCGGTATTGTTTCTCTAGATAGCCTTGGGATTTTATTAGCCGGTTGGACATCCAATAATAAGTATTCTCTTTTAGGCGCCATTCGTTCCGCCGCTCAATTAGTATCCTATGAGATTCCATTGGGGTTGACGATTTTGTGTGTCGTATTGATTTCTGGTTCTTTAAATCTGCAAGATATCTCGATGCAACAGGGGATATTCGCTTCGGAAACTCAGTATTTATTTGGATTAAAAAGTCTAGGTATTGATGTCACTACGGCTGGAGGTTTCTTGAGTTGGAATGTGGTACGGATGCCTCTTTTCTTTCTTTTATTTATCATTTATTTCATCGCCT
>JBEBDF010000114.1:0-4960 GCA_041157105.1 Bacteroidota bacterium
CATTCAACGAATACATTTTTATGCAAAGCATTCGCAACATTGCCATTATTGCCCACGTTGACCACGGTAAAACGACCCTAGTTGACAAAATCATTCATGCCTCCAAGATTTTTAGAGAAAATCAAGAATTTGGAGATTTGATCCTTGACAATAACGACCTTGAGAGAGAAAGAGGGATTACGATTACGTCTAAGAACGTATCTGTTCGTTACAATGGTGTAAAAATCAACATTATCGATACACCTGGTCACGCCGACTTTGGCGGTGAGGTAGAACGCGTTCTACGTATGGCAGATGGTGTTATTTTGTTAGTGGATGCTTTTGAGGGCCCAATGCCTCAAACACGTTTCGTTTTATCAAAAGCGATCGCTTTAGGTCTTAAGCCTATTGTTATTGTGAACAAAGTAGATAAAGAAAACTGCCGTCCAGACGAGGTACACGAAAGTGTATTTGACTTGATGTTTAACCTAGAGGCAACAGAAGATCAATTAGACTTCCCATGTATCTACGGTTCATCGAAGCAAGGATGGATGAGCACAGATTGGAAAAAACCAACGGATAATATTATCCCCTTATTGGACGCGATTATCGAGCATATCCCAGCTTCTAAAGTACAAGAGGGTACTCCACAAATGCAGATTACGTCATTAGACTACTCTTCATTCGTAGGTCGTATCGCGATCGGTCGTTTGGAGCGTGGAACTTTGACAGAAGGAATGCAAATTTCCCTTTGCAAAGCGGATGGCACGACCAAGAAAATGCGTATCAAAGAACTTCAGGTTTTCGAAGGTCTAGGAAAAGTAAAAGTAGATAAAGTAGAGTGTGGTGAGATTTGTGCGATCACAGGTATTGAAGATTTCGAAATCGGTGATACCGTTGCTGATGCAGAAAATCCAGAGGCTTTAGCTCGTATCGCGATCGATGAGCCTACCATGAACATGTTGTTCACGATTAATAACTCTCCTTTCTTCGGTAAGGAAGGTAAATTAGTAACGTCTCGTCACATCCGTGATCGTCTGTTCAAAGAGACGGAGAAGAACTTAGCCTTGAAGGTAATGACGACTGAAAGCGAAGATAAATTCTTGGTATTTGGCCGTGGTATTCTTCACTTGTCAGTTCTAATCGAAACGATGCGTCGTGAGGGGTATGAATTACAAGTAGGTCAGCCTCAGGTTATTTTCAAAGAAGGTGAGAACGGCGAGCGTTTAGAACCAGTTGAATCATTGGTAGTAGACGTTCCTGCAGAAGTAGCTGGAAAGGTAATCGAATTAGCCACTCAAGGTAAAGGTGAGTTGTTGATTATGGAACCAAAAGGTGACTTGCAACACTTAGAATTCAACATTCCATCTCGTGGTTTGATCGGTTTACGTTCTAAAGTATTGACGGCGACATTTGGTGAGGCAATCATGGCCCACCGTTTCATCGCTTACGAACCATTCAAAGGTCCTATTCCTGGCCGTATCAACGGATCATTGATCTCGATGAACACAGGTCCTGCGATTCCATACGCGATTGATAAGTTACAAGATAGAGGGGTGTTCTTCATCGATCCAGGTGAAGAAGTATACACAGGGATGGTAGTAGGTGAGCATAATCGCCAAAACGACATCGAAGTGAACCTTCAAGCTGCGAAGCAATTAACCAATATGCGTGCCTCAGGTACGGATTCGAATACCAAAATTGCTCCTAAATTAAACTTCTCATTAGAAGAGTGTATGGAGTTTATCCAAAAGGATGAATACTTAGAAATCACTCCAAAGTCTTTACGTATGCGTAAAATTTGGTTAGACCCGAATGAGCGTAAGCGTAACGAAAAGAAGCCAAGCTAATATTTCAAAGGCTGCCCTCACGGGCAGCCTTTTTTTATAGCCTAAGCGCAGGCCACTCTTCCAGAAAATAATATTTCTCCGGCAAATAGGGCTTCAAGACTCCCATCCAATAAGGTGAAGGCTTTTTAAGGAAATACCAGGTCGCGCCGCTCCAGCTTTTCAACCAGTGGACATCCCTAAACTTTAGCTCATTCCCTAGAATCAAATGCTGTTGTCCTTTGGACTCGGTGGGTTCTCGGACATAGGCGTAGGTTTGCTTTTGGTATTTCCATTGAAGATTCCCCTTTTCAGGCCACCGTCGCGTCAGCGTATCTTTCACACCTTCGTTCGCCCACATAGGACTTAGATGTGATTGAATCCAGGCGGGTTCCGCACCAGCTGGCAAAGAGGCTAACGCATTTTCTCCCACATTTTCTACCCAAACCGCCTCCCCTTTATATGTACCAAGGTAAGCCTGTGGTTTTGATTCAGGTGTTTGCCAAAACAGCAGCCCCAAAAGCGCGCAACTCTTCCAGCTGCGAGGAGCCAAAACAAGTACGGCAATAGCTAGAAAATATACCCCTATTTCAAGAGGCGAGATGTGCAAAAACGACATAACCGATGTGACTCGCTCCACCCAGCTGAACATCAAACCATGCAATAATTTAAAGCTTCCAGATAGCAAATACGCTAATGGCTGAAAAGCCCATGCTGGTAAAAAAGAACCAATCGCCAGCAGTAAAAAGCCTAAAAATAAGGCGATAGAGGAGAAAAAAATCAAAAATGGATTCAAGAGAAAAAAGGAAAGTGGATGGGGCAATTGATGAAAGTAATAGACAATTAAAGGCCAAGTAAAAACCTGCGCAGCTAAAGCGACACAAGTTAATTCCCAGATTTGCGTCAAGGGCAACTTAACCCAGCCTCGAAATGTCAAAAGCTTTGCCCAACGCTGTTGAAAAACAATTAGTCCCCAAACCGCTAAATAAGACAACTGAAAACCTGCTTGAAACAAGGACTCCGGTTGAATAATCAACAAAATAAACGCACTAAAAGCGAGGGTATTCAAACTGTCTTGCCGTCGAAGAAAAATTTTAGCAAATAATATCACCGAAAACATCCACGCAGAGCGTAGCACGGGCAAAGAGAACCCACTAATCCCGGCATAGCACCAAAGCAAAGTCATCATTAATCCGAAAAATACATAGGGGCCCGCTGGTCGAAGCTTGAGTAAAAAACCGAGAATCAAGGAAAGCCCCATATACAAAAGCCCCACATGAAGTCCCGACACAGACAAAATATGAATGGCGCCTAAAGCCGAATAAGCCGATAAGGTCTCGAAATCAATCTTCGTCTTCACACCGAGCAACATCGCCTCTGCCACATCTCGATCTCGGCCAGGTTCAAAAGCGCGTTCTAGTAAGTGAACAAAATGAGCCTGAGCTTTTTGGAAAAAAGTGGACTCAACTGTTCCTTTTTGTATGATTCGAATTCGATCAAACGAAACAAAGGCAGATCCACCTAGCCCTTTTTGAGCAAAATAATCTCCCCAATCTTTCTCAAAGGGGAAAAGAGGTTTAACAAACGGCTTAACTGCCTGCCTTACAACATAGACATCTCCGGCGCTCGGTTTAGGAAATTGCTTAGTAAGATATAACCGAAACAAGCCCCCCGAAGAAGTCCATTTACTGGAAGAATCCCTCTGACCCATACATCTAGCTAAAACGGACCAAGTTTTAGGTTTCGCTTCTACAAGCCCTTCTACTCGAAACACAAAACCATCAGAAGGAAGTACAGGCAAAACAGGCTTCCTATAGTTAGTCCAAGCCATCGCAAAAACAACAAGTAAGCAGGATATACCAACACTTTTTAAAACTCTACCGGGTAGTAGAAACCCTAAAAAACCGACAAAAGGCCAATAAGTGAATCCTGAAAGCAAGATTCCTACCATCCAAAACATCAGAATTCGGACGAAAGGGAAACGAGAAAAATAAGAGATCATTGATTAGGCGGAAAGGCCTAAAGGTAGAATTTTTTGGAGGAGATAAGTGCCTCCACTTCATCAGGAACTAGATATTTTATCGATTTTCCTTGTTGAATACAGGCTCTAATATAAGTCGCAGAAATGTGTAAAACAGGTGCATCGATCCTCTGAACGTTTTTATGAGACCATAAATCAGAAGCCGGCTCTTCACCACGCGGGTAAACGAAGAGTCCATAATAATCAAGTATCTGGTTATAGTTTTTCCAGCTCTTGAACTGTTCTAAATTATCACCTCCGATAATCAATTTGAATTCGTTCTCCGGATGGCGCTCTGCTAAATGCACTAACGTATCAATCGTATAGGAAGGACGAGGTAAATGAAACTCAATATCGGAAGATTTAAAAGCATAATTAGCTGCTATGGCGCGGTCCACCAGATCTAAACGATCAAACTCATGCAATAACGATTTACTCTTTTTTTGTGGATTTTGAGGAGAAACGACGAACCAAATTTGGTCTACCTCCGTCTGATTCAACACCGCCTGCGCAATGATCAAATGACCCTGATGAATCGGATTAAATGAACCAAAAAACAGGCCTACCTTCATGATTGCTTTAGTTTATCAAACAGCGCCTGAGCCTCCTCTACCGCCACCTCTAATTGATCATTCACTAGAATGACATCGAATTGCTCTTGGAAGGACCATTCGAATTTCATCTTGAAGATCCGCTTAGACAAGGCCTCCTCATCTTCCGTGCCACGTGAACGTAAACGCTCTTCGAGCATTTCCAAGGTCGGTACCTTCACAAAAACGGCTAATGCCCTATCGCCATAATACTTCTTCAAAGCTAAGCCTCCACGAACGTCCACATCGAAAATCACATGTTTCCCGGAAGCCCAAATACGTTCAATTTCAGCCTTTAATGTCCCATAATAGGCTCCGGCGTATACCTCTTCCCATTCGACGAACTCGTCATTGGAAATTTTTGCACGGAAATCATCTGGAGTTAAAAAATAGTAATCGTTCCCATGCTCTTCGTGTCGACCTCGCTTATCGCGGGTGCAGGCAGAAATAGAAAAGCCTAAATCAGCATTGCGCGCTAATAATTCTTTAACGATGGTTGTTTTCCCAGAGCCAGACGGGGCTGAAAATATGATAAGTTTACCTTC
>JBEBDF010000115.1:0-4857 GCA_041157105.1 Bacteroidota bacterium
CGATTCGCTTCAAAGAATCGGACACAATCGAAGAGATCTTACAGCGAATTTCGGACGAAACCGGTATTCCGATGGTTGATACAAATGCTAAGTAAAACCCAAGGCATTGTTATTTCCTACATGCGCTATCGAGAAACTTCGATACTCGTGAACGTCTATACGGAGGAAATGGGAATCTGTTCCTACATCGAAAATGGGGTTCGTTCTGCCAAAGCCAAACATAAAATGGCCCTCTTCCAGCCGCTTACATTGCTGGACCTAGAAGTCTACCACAAGCCCGGGAAGGGCCTGCACCGAATTTCAGAGGCAAAATGTTTTTTCCCTTACCAGGCAATTCCCTTCGATATCGCAAAGTCTTCTCTTGCCCTTTTCTTATCCGAAGTATTGAGTAAAGTCTTGAAGGAAGAGGAGGCGAATCCCGTGCTGTTTGAGTTCTTATCTCAGTCCTTACAATATCTGGACCGGGCCTCGGATAATTATGAAAATTTTCATCTGCAGTTTCTTTGGCAGCTTGCCTCTTTTCTAGGCTTCGGGGCGAGTACCTCAGCAGAATTTTACCAGCAGTTAAAAGCGGCAGGTCGCATCGTGCCTACCTTTCAGGGCCTTGACGCCTTAGTCCAGGCAGATTATGGCCATCCCATCGTGCTGCATCGGGCGGAGCGAAAAGAATTATTGGCTGGGATGCTACATTATTACCAATTGCACATGGAAAATTTCGGAGAGATTCGTTCCTTGCAGATATTACAAGAAGTATTAGCCTAATGCCAAATCTGTATTCCCTGAAACCCTCGGCGACGCCGAACTATCTCGATATCACCTTTCAGTTTACGCCTCGTAAACCGGGCAAACAGGTGATTCAACTCCCTATTTGGCGCCCAGGCCGGTACCAAGCCCAAAACTTCGCGAAGAATATTCCGGTATTGAAGGCCTACAGCGGCGGTGTGCCCATTACAATTTCTAAAATCGCCTCGTCTACTTGGACTTTAGAAGCATCAGAACCCGTTGAAATCCGTTACAGCTATTATGCAAATCAACCAGATGCGGGTGGTTCTGTGATTGAAAATGATTTGATTTACATCAATTTCATCAACTGCCTTTTGTATGTGAAGGGTCGTGAAAACGAGCGTTGTGAAATCCACATCGAAAAACCAGCTGGCTGGAAAAGTGTTTGCACTTTTAAGAATGGGGGGAAATACCGCGAGCTCGTTGATTCTCCTTACATCGCTTCCCCTGCTATTTTTCAACATAAATGGAAATGCAATGGGGTGAAATTCGCCATCGATGTGGTGGGATCGCTACAGGCTTTGACGAAGAAATTAACGGACGCTTACGAGAAATTCACCCAAACACAGCTAGACTGGATGGGCCATTTTCCCGTCAAAGAATACCATTACCTGCTTTGGGTTTGTCCTACGCCTTATTACCACGGTGTCGAACACACGAAATCGACGATGATGGTGATGGGCCCGCCGGACCGCGATGCCTATGAAGACTTGATCGGCCTAGGTTCTCATGAATTGTTTCACGTGTGGAACATCGCGACGATTCGCCCTGCAGAATTGTTCCCCTATTCCTATGACCGCGAAACACCATTTTCTACGGGTTGGGTGGTAGAAGGAATCACGACCTATTTAGGAGATTGGTTTCTGTATGAATCAGGAGTTTGGACTCGACAGGAATACCTGGCTGGTCTTTTAGGTAATTTGAAATTACATTTTGATCGCGATGGACAGGCGCAGCAATCTCTCGAAGAAAGTTCGATTGATTTATGGCTGGATGGTTACGGGGCGAGTCTGCCTAACAAGCGGGTCTCTATCTATTACAAAGGAGCGGTGGTGGCCTTGGCTTTGGACCTAAAATTACAGGCAAGAAATGGCAAATCTTTGCGCGATGTGATGCTGGCCATGAACGCAGAATTTGGGCTTTTGAAAAATGGGTATACGAAGGAAGACTTCATCCGAATCTGCGAGGAAATCTATGGTGATTCCTTACATGATTTCTTCCGAGACTATGTCGAAAGATCAACCGATATTACTACAGATTTACAGGAGACTCTTGCAAAATTAGGAATGAAATTCGAACATAACATTGCGAAGGGCTGGGTATTGAATGAAAAACACGCAATTTAATTGCGCATTGTGTCTTAATAGTATATATTTTGTCTTTCAAGTAGCTACTAATTTTCCTCAGAGTTTAGGAATTTTACTGTAATGAAAGATTTCCCTACTTTAATTCGAAAGGCTCGGTTAGACAAAGGCTACAGCCAGGATTACGTTTCCACTGAAATAGGCATCACCTTATCCGCTTATTCTAAAATTGAGCGCGGCTTAACAGATCCTTCTTTAAGTCGAATGAAGCAAATCGCAGCTATTCTTGATGTAGATTTATCGGTTCTTTTCAAGCCAAAAGACTACCCCCATTTTTCTGGTGTCGCCGATCCAGGAGGCCCCATGCACCCTGTTTCTCGTTATGAATTTGAAGCTTATGTAGGCCTAGTTCGTGACTTGCAAGAGCAATTGCGCGATTTGAACGATCGCCTCCTTTAATCCCCCTTTTTCATTGTGGAATCAGGGCTTATGCCTAAATTGCAGGTTCAAAATCAATTCCAATGTTGAATAGACCGCGTCGTAACCGTTCCAGTGCCGCTATCCGAACGATGGTGGAGGAAAATCGCCTTTCGGGGAAGGATTTATTGTTCCCTCTTTTTGTGATGGATGGGTCCGCCACCAAAACCGAAATCAAGTCGATGCCAGGCATTTACCGTTACACGACGGATTTGCTATTGAAGGAAATCGAGGAGTGTTTGAACCTAGGAATCACTTCTTATGCCCTTTTCCCACAAGTCGCAGAGGAGCGTAAGGATGCTTTAGCGACCGAATCACATCGTAAAGGAAGTCTGTATTTAGAGGCTATTCATGCCGTGACGAGTCGTTTTCCGGAGATTTCGATGTTAACAGATGTGGCGATGGATCCCTACAGTTCAGACGGACACGATGGTATAGTTAAGAACGGTGAGATTTTAAACGATGAGACTTTAGAGGTGTTGGCCAAAATGGCCGTAGCACAAGCCCAAGCCGGATCAAAACTGATCGGCCCTTCCGATATGATGGATGGCCGCGTGGGTTATTTACGCGAATCACTAGATGATGCTGGTTTCACGAATGTGGGCATCATGGCCTATAGCGCGAAATATGCGTCTGCATTTTACGGACCCTTCCGCGATGCGTTAGAGTCTGCGCCTAAATTTGGCGATAAAAAGACCTACCAAATGAATCCCGCAAACAGCCGCGAAGCCCTTCGCGAGGCGGAATTAGACGAATTAGAAGGAGCAGATTTCTTGATGGTGAAGCCGGCTTTGGCCTACTTAGACATCATTTCCTTACTCCGCGACAATACGAATTTACCGATTGCCGCCTACAACGTTTCAGGCGAATATGCGATGGTCAAAGCAGCCGCTGCAAACGGCTGGATTGACGGTGAAAAAGCGATGTTAGAAAGCTTGCTTTCAATGAAACGCGCCGGAGCTCAGGTGATTTTGACCTATTTTGCCAAAGAATATGCCCAATTAAAAATAAAGTAAAATGTCGTCAGACCGTTACATGCAACGGGGCGTTTCTGCCTCGAAAGAAGATGTTCACAAAGCCATTGCGAACTTAGACAAAGGCCTATTTCCGCAAGCATTCTGTAAAATCTCCCCTGATATCTTGGGAGGCGATGTAGACTATTGCAACATCATGCATGCGGATGGGGCGGGGACGAAATCGTCTTTGGCCTACCTATACTGGAAAGAAACGGGCGACATCTCCGTGTGGCGCGGCATCGCACAAGATGCGGTCGTGATGAACACGGACGACTTAATCTGCGTAGGCGCTACCGACCAAATGTTGCTATCCAGCACCATCGGTCGCAATAAAAACTTGATCCCTGGCGAGGTCATCGCCGAAATCATCAACGGCACAGAAGAAGTCCTACAAATGTTACGCGATAACGGCATCGGCATCTATTCGACCGGTGGCGAAACCGCAGACGTAGGCGATTTAGTACGCACGATCATCGTGGATAGCACGGTCATCGGCCGCATGAAGCGTTCAGACGTGATCTCAAACGGTAACATCCAAGCAGGCGACGTGATTATCGGCTTAGCTTCAGATGGCCAAGCGAATTACGAGAAAACTTATAATGGCGGAATGGGCAGCAATGGCTTGACCTCCGCTCGCCATGACGTTTTAGGAAAATACCTAGCAACGAAATACCCAGAGTCTTTCGATCCGTCGGTTCCGTCGGATTTAGTGTATTCTGGTTCTCGCAACTTAACAGAAGCGGTTCCTGGAACCCCTTTAAATGTAGGCCAATTAATTCTTTCCCCTACGCGTACCTACGCGCCAGTGGTGAAGGCATTATTGACTGAATTACGTCCTCATTTGCACGGAATGGTGCATTGTTCGGGTGGAGCGCAGACAAAAGTGATGCACTTTGTGAACAACGTCCACGTGATTAAGGACAATTTATTCCCGATTCCTCCGCTGTTTGATTTGATCCAAAAAGAAAGCGGCACCAGCTTCAAAGAGATGTACCAAGTATTCAACATGGGCCATCGCTTAGAAGTCTATGCGAATCCAGCACACGCGGATGAAATCATCCGTATCTCCCAGTCCTTTAGTATTCCTGCCCAAATCGTGGGTCGCGTGGAGGCCTCAGCGACTAAGAAGCTGACCATCAGCAGCCCTTATGGAGAATTTATTTATGAATAGTGTTTGCTATTAAGCGAATTAATTTTTAGATTTGCACCCCCATTTAAAAGGCTTTTAAAAGTTTTTCATTTGTCTTGAATCACTAGCCTCGTGGGATTGTTTCACT
>JBEBDF010000116.1:0-4760 GCA_041157105.1 Bacteroidota bacterium
TTTCCGCAATTCTGCATTTTTTTTCAGACTTAGGTGTGTTTTTGAATCGGGTTTTCGTAAATATTACAAAAATCTCATTTTATCCCCCTAAAACACAACTTGCAATCATTCCTAAGAGACGAGCTAATAATTTGATAATCAGTATTATTTATTGTTTTTTTGGCTGTTGAATTACATTCAGCGAATAAATATATGTTCGGAATCTTATTAATATCAGCTCGGCCTACCGGCGAATTTCACGGATCGATGCCCTTGTTCTTGGGTGCGTTCACGTTGATTTCTGTGGTATTAATTGGTTTTGGATTTATCCTTTTCAAAAAGCGCAAGCAGTGGATTCACAATTCGAAGATGACCTACGGTAAAATCGTTGAAATCTCGAAGCGCTACTCTCGCGATGACCATAGCGGTCGCTTCCCTATTTATTTTCCGATCGTCTCTTACTACGTCAATGGATTAGAATTTAGACGTGAAGCGGATAAAGGTTTGGCCAAAACCTGCGAAATCGGACAAGAAATTCCCGTTCGTTACTTATCTGAGAATCCTTACGAGGCCTCTTTAGCTGAAAATACCGTACCCGGATTAAATCCATCTATCTTCTTTGCGATGGGTCTTCTAATGCTTGCAAGTTCAGTCATTCTGTTAATCCTGAAGGCATAATTTTATTTTTCCGTCGCTTTAAGTAAATTAGTTCCAAAATCTAGGACTATGGAAACCCCTGTTAAAGAAAAAGAGCAATTCAGAAATTACGATCAAGGTGATATCACCGCTGCTGTAAAAGAACACTACCGCAAGATGCGCTCTCGCCAAACATACGAATACGTTCAACGTATGAAGGCTAAATACCTTACTTTCGATCGTCCCATGGACCTTTGGGAAATGATGGAGCGCTTAAACGTCCTTATCGACGTTTCCGATCCAGATTTAAATCTCCCTAATATTATTCACCTCTTGCAATCTGCCGAAGGCATGCGTGCTGACAATCGCCCCGACTGGATGCAATTAGTCGGTCTAATTCACGACCTTGGAAAAGCCATGTACCTTTTCGGATCTGATGAAGACGGCACCTCGCAAGCAGAGCAATGGGGCCTAGTGGGCGACGTATTCGTTGTAGGTTGTAAACTACCCGACTCTTGTGTATACCCAGAGTTCAACGCATTAAATCCGGACATGCAAGACCCTCGTTACAATACCGAATTAGGTATTTACGAAGCGGGCTGCGGTTTAGATAATGTCCACCTTGCTTGGGGACATGATGAATATTTATTCCAAGTATTATCTAATCACAAAGCAAACACCATCCCAGAAGCTGGAATGGCCATGATTCGCTACCACTCTTTCTATCCATGGCACTCAGGAGGTAGCTACAAAGCCTTATTGAACGAGAAAGACGCTCAATACCTCGAGTGGATTCGCGATTTCAATCAATATGATTTGTATACCAAATCACCTGTAGTTCCGGTTTATGAGGAATTGAAGGAGTATTATAAGCCGATTGCGGAGAAATATCTTGGTAAAGGTCCTATTTATTGGTAGTATAGTTTAGGCTCCTAGAAAACGGCTTGAGCACATGTTTTCCGCGGAGCCTAAACTATACTAATCAATTAAAAATAGACACTTACCTTCAATTCTCGATGAGGCAAAAAATTAAATGCTCCTAGAAAACGGCACAAGAACATGTTTTCTTCGAAGCATTTTATTTTTATTCTCTTTCAAGAGATTATTTGTAGTATCGGGTCCAAAAATTCCACTAACATTCAGAGATAAAATAGTGTAGGGGTTCCGAAAACATTTGCTCGCGGTATAAAACAAAATGCCCCTTGAAAATGGCGCGAGCACATATTTTCTGCGGGGCATTTTGTTTTATTCTCTTTTTAGGGATAATTTTTCTTCTCCCCGCTACAAAACATGTGCTCGCGTCACAAAAAAAAGTGCTCCTAGAAAATGTCACAAGCGAATATTTTCTGCGGAGCACTTTATTTTTATTCTCTTTCAGATAAAACTTACAGGGCTTCCGAAAATATTTGCTTGCAACATTTTAAGAAGCCCTGTAAGATTTATCACCATCCATCATCCTTCTTCGGCTTCACCGCCGCCGCATTCGGCTTCTTCGCTGCTGGTGCAGGAGCAGCTTTGGTGGCTCCACTTTTTGTACTTTGGCTACTTGCGACCGAAACGTCTAAACCTACGCGACTATAGACGCGACAAACGATTTTCCAGTCTTCGTTGATCTTCATTAAACTTAACAGGTCAATGTATTTAAAGTCATCGAACTTGAATTCCACCGTTGCGACTGCTGAAGTTCCTGCGTAAGAATAGTTTACAAGTGATCCGGTTGCTTTTGCTCCACCTGCAGGCATACCTGCAATAAATCTTTTTAATGGGGTGTCAGCAATTTTTCCCGTGGATGTGTTCAGGTTTCTAAGTAAGGCATTGCTTGCAAAAGCACGTCCTAAGCTAGCTGTATCTCCTTTAGTGAAACCTTCTGTGTAAGAATTGATGGCAGATTTGATCCCTTCATCTTCTGATTGAGCGAATGTGGTTAAACCCACAAGGCAAAAAAGTGCAACAAATACGTTTTTCATGGTGTGTTTATTTAGTTTCCTCCTGTAGCTTCGGTCTCAGCTGGGAGATTTTCTCCTTTTAAGAAGTACTTTGCCTTTTCAGGATACAAAATGGATTGTACGATATTGACTTTGGCCAAAGAATGATTCGCCATATTACCCAGAATAATAATGGCTGAATTGTCTTTTTGATTATGCAAATAATAGTTTTTAAACCCATGCCACCAACCAGTATGGTAGGTTAGCCATTCGCCATTTTCTAATTGCTTCAGACGCCAACCTAATCCGTAGTTTGTCGTTAAAACTTTCGGCTTTGTGTGCTGCGGGGTGAATGCCTCAGCTAAAGAACTTAATTTGACCACGGTTTCTGAATTCAGTGCCTGATCCCAAAGAAACATATCCTCCACCGTGGAATAGATTCCTTTATCACCAGTTACTCCATCTAAGTGATCGAATCCAACTACTGCAAGCCCGGAACGCTTAGGTTGATAACCGGTAGCGGAATTTTTTAATAATTCAGGATGCTGTGGATCATAGACAAAAGACTCGTTCATGCCCGCTGGTGTAAAGATATTTTCTTTCACGTATTCTCTGAAACCTTTACCACTTATACGCTCTACGATGTAGGCAAGTAAGATGTAATTGGTATTGTTATAGTGAAATTGGCGATTCGGGTGGTAATCGATGCCTGGTTTAATCTTGATAAATAGTTCAACGACTTTAGCATTTGTTAAGGGAGCTTTCTTGTCATAATATTTATCTAAACAATAAGCATAATTAGCAAGTCCAGATTTGTGAGTCAATAAGCTGCGGATGGTGATGCTGGAATCGTATGGAAAGCCTGGGATGTGTTGTTCCACGCGATCATCCAGCTTCAGTTTTCCTTGTTCCATTAATTGCAGAATAGAGACCGCGGTAAATTGCTTAGAAACGGAGGCTAATTGAAAGGGTGTTCTTGTATTTAGCTGTGCTTTTGTGAAGTTATTAGCAATGCCAAAAGCTCTTTTGTAAATAATTTTACCGTATTGAGCGACTAGGACGGTTCCATTAAAACCGGTATTTTTTTGAAGTGCTTTAAAGAAGGTGTCTAATTTAATCGCTTTTTGTTGGGCAACCTTAGGGTCAAATAAACGAGCAAGGCTGTCATTTCTCTTTTCTACTGGACTGTTTTTGGCAAAAAAATGACCAGGGATATTATTGCAGGAGGCCATACAGAATAAGGATGCCAAAATACCAAGAGCCAGTGACCTACGATTCATATGCGAAATTGCGAAATGTATTTATTAAATTTAAAAGCAATTTAATCAGAAAAGGCCTAAATACAAACCCTATGCTGCAGCGGATAGTTGTTTTCTTTTTTCTTGTCCTTATCCGAATTTACCAGGGGATGATTTCCCCTTTTCTACCTAATTCTTGTCGCTATACACCTACCTGTTCAACCTATGCAAAAGAGGCTCTCCAAAAGCACGGCTTATGGGAAGGGTTACGACTCACCTTCAAGCGAATTTCTAGTTGCCATCCTTGGGGTGGAAGCGGGCATGATCCGGTGCCTTGACTTAATTGCTAAACAGTGTAGCACTGTCTTAATTGTATTATTCTAATTTTACCCTCTAGTATTTTTGGCAATAGAATGCCGAAAAAAAACTGATTTTTTTTTGAAAAAATTTTCTATTGAAAAAATGCAATCGATTTGAAGCTGTATTGGCGGTTTTGCATCCGATTTGCTCTTGAAATAGGGTCTCTATTCAAAATAGGCTAACAATTATATTATTTCTATATTCTATACTACACTGTGCTAGTTGTAAAGAAAATCTAACTTTTGTACAATTTAATTGCCTGAGGTCATTGATTCATTATCTTAATTCATTTTTTTATTCAATTTATTCTTACTTTTTTTGTGTCGGTTTTGAAATTACTCATAGAATGTAAACGATTACATGGGCATTTTGAAAGGCAAAAGCCTAAAGAATCCAGTCTTCTAATATAGTATAGGAATAAGATCAAAGCCTACAAGAATCATTAATTATTTTTAACCTTTAATTTTTCACTTATGATTCATTCTTACAAAAGAGTGGGTCGCCTTGTGCGATCGAGTGTTAGTAACCTAGGCTTTAAACAAGCATTTAGTGTTGCTGTGGCACTAGTAATTTCCTTGGGTGCTTTTGCTCAAGATGTGGTTTCCGGGAAAGTAACTGATGC
>JBEBDF010000117.1:0-4651 GCA_041157105.1 Bacteroidota bacterium
AATTCTGCCCTATTTTACTCCTTACTTTGAACTTTGCTCTTTGAACTTTGAACTTTGTAAATATATTTACAATATGAAAACACTTATCTACCTCCTTCTCCTATTCCCCGCTCTTCTATTCGCTCAAACAAATAAAGACGAATCCGACATCAAATCTGTCCTGAATACTCAGATTACCTTATGGAATGCGGGTGACGTGAAAGGTTTCATGGAATACTATGAAAAATCGCCTAACTTAAAATTCATTGGAAAAGGCGGAGTAGTAGCTGGATGGGAAGCCACTTTACAACGTTATTTAAAATCCTATCCTAATCGAGAGACGATGGGAACGCTGGATTTTGACATTCAAGAAATCGATGTAACAGCCGGAAAAACTGCCTGGGTTTTAGGGAAATGGCATTTAACGAGACCATCACTGGGTGATGCCGGCGGATATTTTACGCTGCTGATGAAGAAGGTGAACGGGAAGTGGTTGGTTGTGAGGGATCATACTTCGTAGATTTTAGATATCTGTTACAAAAATGGCCTATGTCATATTTTTCGTAACAGATATCTAAAATCTAACGATGATCTAATTCTTATCAAAAGATCAAGAGAGATGTAAAAAGATTTACTGCTTGCGAGCTAATTTGGAGGTATTTCAAGAAAATATTTCGCAGGACATTTTCGGAAATACCTCCAAATTAGCTCGCAATAGAAATCTAGATACTGACTCTAGAAAACACATAAAACATCTCCCCTGCAATCTGGCTAGACCGCGCATCATATTGCGCAGCTTCCTCTGGCGTATCGTCAAAGGCTTTGGGATCCTCGTAGCGTACTGGGATTCTAGCTTCTGCACCTGGAATAAAAGGACAATTTTCATCCGCATGCGAGCAAGTCATAACCGAGGCAAAAATGCCATGAGGATTGATAACGTCATCAAATAATTTCGAGAATAAGATGATGGGACGTGAATCTTGAGTATGCATTGCAAAATAAATGGGATTCGAATGACCACGTTTGGAGACAATGAAACCCATTCTTTCTAAAGAGGCCACTGTGCGTTCATTGCATGCCGTTACTTCTACCCCACCAGAATAGCACTGAGCTGGGATTTGGAAATAATCTGCGGCGGTTTGAGCCCAGACTTGCGAAAATTGCGAGCGGCGTGAGTTGTGGGTGCAAATGAAATTCAGTCGAATGGGCTGTTCTTTCTTGCGTTTGTCTTTGATGTAATCAATCAAGACCTGTAAAATTTCTCTACGCTCCTCTGGGATTTCGAGGGAGAGGATTTGTTCCAAATTTTGGTTTAATAAATCTTTCATCTTAGCAACATCCAGAGCCTGGAGCACAAGAGTTAGCAGCTTGAACTTCGGCGATTTTAAGTTTTGGTTTTTCTACAACAGCCGCTGCAGGAGGCATGCAACAAGCTGAGGCATCTTGCATTTCATAGTGCGGGTCATTGAATTCAGCATCCTCGTGGAAATAATAAACTTCCCATTGAACACCATCTGGATCCGTTGCCCAGAATTTATCTTGAACGGCATAGCAGCAAGAGGTGCCTATTTCCTCTTTTGAAACAATACCCTGTTTTCTAGCTACTTCTAAACGTGAATTCATTTCCTCGGCTGTCTCTACTTGGAAACCTAGATGTCCAAAATTCGCTTGAACGCGCTCCGGATTTTCGATGAATGAAATAATTAGAGAGGGGCTATCTAACACATATTTTGCATAACCCGGCTTCACTTTAGTGGCTGGTTGGCCAAAAAAAGTCGAGTAAAAATTCACCGATGCCGCTAAATTGCTAACATACAGGGAGACGTGCATTCGTGGAAAGCTCATATTAACAACAGTTTGATTTTTGTGCGATAAAATAGTTTTCAAAAAATGATCCAAAAAGCTGGCTAAACTCCGCCCACTTCTCTGGATTTATGCAATAACAAACGGAAACTCCTTCGATGGTTCCTTGGATAAATCCGACCTCTTTCAACTCTCTTAAATGCTGAGAAACGGTAGCTTGTGCTAAGCCTAATTCTTGAACTAAATCGCCGTTAATGCAGGTATTGGATTTGACCAAAAATTGCAAAATCGCGACACGTGCTGGATGCCCTAATACTTTGGCCATTTGCGCAATCGCATTTTGCTCGTCGGTAAACAGATCGGTTTTAGTAATTCCCATAGCTTAATTATTACATTGCAATATTACGATGAATAGGCTAAATAAAAAAGGCCGAAGCCTTTTTATTTTTAATCTCTATAATTCAAAGCTGGTTTGCGATCGCCTAAAAGAGCCTTGTACTTAAATTCAGCCCCTTTTCGCTTATTCCACTCTGCTTTTGCCGCTTCGATTAACGCTGGGTTTTTGAATAAATCCACTGCTGTTCCTGCGATCGTTTTCGCAGCTACCATCATTCCTTTTTTACCAATACTCGTTCCACCAGCGGCTACTGCTTGCCAGCTATGGGCAGTTGTACCCGGAACCCATGTCGCTGTACCTAAACCAATGGTAGGAACTACCCAGCTTACATCACCCACATCTGTCGAGCCTCCGCCGCTCGGATCTGGACGACCTGGAACCACAGAAGCAGTAGATGCTAAATCAGTTTGTAACATGCCAGGAGTTTGCTGTATCTGTTTCGCAAAGGCTAATTCGGTTGGATTTAGGGTATAACCACCCACCGTTTGCAAATTAGCATTCATCAGAGAGGCTAGCTTTTCGTTTGGCAAAATTTCATAAACTCCGCCGATAACTTCTAATTCGTATCGCGTTCCTGTTCCTAAGGCTGCACCTTCGGCTGCTTTTTCCAAGCGATTCCAAACGTCCATCACGATATCGCGTTGTGGAGAACGCACATAATAATAGACCTCAGCGTAATCTGGGACAATATTAGGTGCTTTTCCTCCATTCGTGATGACATAGTGAATACGCGTAGAAGACGGCACGTGTTCGCGCATCATGTTCGCCATAAAGTCCATTGCTTCCACTGCATCTAGTGCTGAACGACCTCTTTCTGGAGAGGCAGCCGCGTGTGAGGAAAGGCCGTAGAAACGGAATTTACCTGTTTTATTGGCTAAAGAGGAACCCGTTGAAACCGAATTCGCATCACTTGGATGCCAGTGCAACATCACATCTGCGTCATTAAATAAGCCATCGCGGACCATGTATACTTTACCAGAACCACCTTCTTCCGCAGGGCAACCGTATAATTTAATCGTCCCTTTTCCACCAGTTTCTTTCAACCATTCTTTCACTGCAATAGCGGCAGCAGAAGAACCTGTCCCAAATAAATGGTGGCCACAAGCGTGTCCAGAGGCAGCTCCCAAGGAACGCTTAGTAGGAATAGAATCCTGCGATAATCCGGGTAAAGCATCGTATTCAGCCATAATTCCAATCACCGGTTTGCCTTGACCATACGTAGCCACGAAAGCGGTAGGAATACCAGCTACGCCAGATTCGATAGTAAAACCCGCTTGTTTTAATGTTTCTTGAAGAAGAGCAGAGGATTGCTTTTCCTTGTAACCGACTTCGGCATAATTCCAGATTTTTTGAGCGATGGCGCTGTAATGAGATTCCTGCTGTTGAATTCGAGCAAGGACTTTCTTTTTGTCAGCGTCTTGGGCTAAAACAGGAAGACTTAAAATAAGGAGTAAGACTATTTTTTTCATAGGGAAGGTACAATAAACTTAAATTTAGCAGGAAGAACTTGGAAATCAAATTCGTTAGCGGTCTGAACCTCGCCATCCACTTGGGCACTTAATATTCGATCCGTTTTAATCTTGATGTCTTTCTTCTTCGAAAATTCCACAATAGGCAGCTTCACATGTTTGCCCGACTGAATAATAGGCATGTAGAATAATCGCTGCCAAACCGGAATATGCCGGCAATACATCACGTCTAATAATCCATCCTGAATCTCTGCGTGAGGGAAGAAATGAAACCCTCCTCCGGCTCGAGAGGAATTAAAGACCATACATAGAAAGACCTTTCTTTGGCCCTGAATATGATACGATTTGAATTTTAATAAATTAGGAATAGCTGCTAAATAATAGCCCAGACCACCTTTAAAGTAGCGAATGGATTCCATCGATTTCAAGACCTCTCCCTCGATTCCGATGCCCACACCATTTAAAAACAATTGCCCATTACAAGACCCAGCATCGAATGACTCTGCATGTCCTGCCAAAACGGCATCCAAATGCGCCTGCCGAGATCGCTCCCCAAATAGCTTCCAATAAAAATCATTTCCTGTGCCCCCTTTAAACAGCGCAATGGGCTTTTCTACCGAAGGGTATTTGTTCACAAAATAATTGAAAGTGCCATCGCCGCCCATGACCCAAACTTGATCAAAATCACCTAAATCTGCTGGCCAATCTTTTGTAAAAAGCTGAATTTCCCAGTCTGATTTTTTTACCTTTACCGTTTCAATGACCCAAGAAAAATAATCCGCAATAGCGACTGTCTTTTTTAAGGGATTGATTAGAAACGCAATTTGTTGACCCATATAAATTAGAATTATCTAAATTTAACAAAAAATAATTACGTATGTCAAATTCCCTACCTACCGCCATCATCACCGGAGCCTCTCGTGGAATCGGCCGTGCACTAGCTATCTTATTGGCGCAGAACAACTTCCAACTCAGTTTAGTGGCTCGTAACAAAGGTGAATTA
>JBEBDF010000118.1:0-4611 GCA_041157105.1 Bacteroidota bacterium
GTTGATTCGAATTCAACCAAGCTTCTAAGCGAGGTGCTTCTTCCTCTAGAAATCCCGCCTCCGAAATACCGCAAAAGGCAAAACCAAATTGCTGGGCTTTTTGCTTAATGTGCTGTGAAATTTGAGCGGGACTTTTTGACATTTGTCTAAAATTACGAAGGCCATTTCATTTATGCCAAAGTGTCAGAAAATTGTTTTTGGTATTGAATTTGTAAAGGGAAGAACGCAATCGTAATTTTGTAGTATGAAAAAGAAAGAAAACGAACCAACGCCTGAGGAAGAAATTATCAATCAAGAAGTAGAAAACACCCAAGAAGCTGAAGAAACGGCTCCGGTGGATGAATTAACGGAGATGAAGGAAAAATACCTTCGCTTATATTCAGACTTCGAAAATTTCCGTAAACGTACGGCTAAAGAGAAAATAGAACTTATCCAAACTGCATCGGAACGTTTAATCGTAGACTTATTACCTGTCATCGACGACTACGAACGCGCTTTGGCCAATGCACCTGAAGGAGAAATTTCCGAAGGAACCCAATTAATCTTCACCAAAATCGGAAACATTCTTCAATCCCAAGGCTTGAAAGAACTACCCGCAAAAGGAGAAGTATTCGATGCCGAAATCCACGACTGCATCACACAATTCCCTGCACCTAGCGAAGAAGAGAAAGGTAAAGTGGTAGAGGTAGTTGAAAAAGGATATAAATTACATGAAAAAGTCATCCGCTTCGCGAAAGTGGTGGTCGGAAATTAATAGATAATGGCATCAAAAAGAGATTATTACGAGATATTAGGGGTTTCTAAATCCGCATCGGAAGATGAAATCAAGAAGGCATACCGCAAAATGGCGGTCAAATACCATCCAGATAAAAACCCCGATAATAAAGAGGCAGAGGACAAATTCAAAGAAGCCGCTGAGGCTTATGAGGTATTGAGCAACTCCCAAAAGAAGGCACAATACGACCGTTTCGGTCACGCTGGAATGGGTGGAGCAGCTGGCGGCGGTTTTGGCGGTGGAGGAATGAATATGGAAGATATCTTCTCACAATTCGGAGATATCTTCGGTGGAGGAGATGAAAGCCCATTTGGAAGTTTTTTCAATCAAGGCCGTGGAGGTGGAAGACGTCAACGCAAAGGAACTGATCTTCGTATTAAGCTTAAGCTGAATTTGGAAGAAATTGCAAACGGTGTTGAAAAGAAAATCAAAGTAAAACGCCACGTAGCTTGTAAAACGTGCGCTGGAAACGGATCGAAAAACGGAACAGACCTAAAAACCTGCGGCACTTGCCAAGGTTCAGGTCAAGTACGTCAAGTACAACAAACGATGTTAGGCCAAATGGTCACATCCTCTACCTGTCCTCACTGTAGTGGAGAAGGAAAAACAATAGGCGCAAAATGTGGCGATTGCTTCGGAGAAGGCCGCATATTAGAGGAAGAAATCATCCCAATCAAAATCCCTGCTGGAGTCTCTAATGACATGCAACTTTCCATGTCAGGAAAAGGAAATGTTCCGCCAAGAGGTGGCGTAGCCGGTGATTTATTGATTGTGATTGAAGAAGAAGCTCACGAACTATTACACCGAGACGGCAATAACGTGATTTACGATCTATACGTAAACTTTGTAGATGCTGCGTTAGGAACATCTGTGGAGGTACCTACTATTAGTGGAAAAGCAAAAATTACCTTGGACCCAGGTACGCAAAGTGGTAAAATACTTCGCTTAAAAGGTAAAGGCATCAAAGAACTAAACGGATATTCTATTGGAGATCAATTAGTTCACGTGAATATCTGGACGCCTAAACAAGTGAGCAAAGAAGAAACAGAGTTATTAGAAAAGCTTCGCTCCTCTCCTAACTTCGCCCCACAACCGGGGAAGGCAGAAAAGGGGTTCTTTCATAAGGTGAGGGATATGTTTTCATAAAAAGCTTCGCTTTTTATGAAAACATAGTTAAGAGATAATAGAGTAAAGAGTAGAGATTTTATACTTCGGACTCATTTCCTCCGGACTAACTAATTAGATACTAACAAAAAAGGGGCTTATGCCCCTTTTTTGTTACCCATATCTTTACTCTATACTCTATAATCTCTACTCTCAGATACTACTGCAACCTCGCCATCTGCTTATTAAACTTCGCCTCTAACGGCTGATATTTCGCAGGGCTCACCTTAGAAGCCTTTAGAGCAGAAACGACTAGGTTCATTTCGTATATAGCGATTTGAACATCACGTTCGTGAGCTCCATATCTACCGTCTAAATAATAGTCTAATAACTGATCATCCCGATCTACGATACGCTTAGCCATTTTCAACGCAGACGCTGCATCACCTACTGAAATATAAAGCTCCACCATACTAGCAGAGAATTGATCATAAGGAATAACTTTATCCGGCATTTTCTGCTCCAAATGATCTAAAACCTTCTTCGCTTGAGGCAAATTTCCTTCACGCACTAATTGATCCGCTAAACGATATACACTCAAGCGAGCCGTTACAGAAGGAATTCCTAAGTAGAAGTCACCATGATAATAGATTTTGTCATTATCAAGGCCTCTCCAGAACATCTTTTTCAAGATGTTTTCTGACATGATTTGGGTGTTTACATAGCCATCGTTTGCACCTGGAATTTTGAAAGGCATCAAACGATATGCATATCCTTCTAATTGCATCGATTCCTTTAAACCTAAATATTGGTCATTTGGTAAAGTTGACGCGAAATAAATCGGACGTTTCCAACCAGACATCGCGTTATTAGAGATGATCTCTAATTGAATCAATTCCCCTTTGTAGATGTTGTGTGAAGGCAATTTCCAACCCAAGACTGGGGACATATACGGAACAAACTGCTTAGGGAACCAGTTTGATTTAGCTACTGCTGCAATGTCGACGGGAATCACCACAGAGTCTGTAGGTAAGGTATTGATTGTCTCCCCTAATTGCGTTTGCTCCTGGATAGATGGGCTGTCTTTATGTAATAAGTCCAAATAATCAGGTAAAGACATCGCATTTAAACCCTCTTTAGGATTGAATAAAATCTGATCATTCACACCTTCCATCAATTGATCCTTTGTTAATTGGATCGGTAATGGTTGAGATTCATATGTTTTACGCTTCATTTGGTCGATGTACCAATCGGTGCCTAATAGCGATAAATTACATACCCGAACATCCGTTCTGAACCCTTCGACTTCTTGAACATACCACAATGGGAAGGTATCATTATCACCTCCTGTAAACAGAATCGCATTAGGGGCACAGGAATTCAATAGATTTTTGGCAAAATCGATTTGGTGATAACGATTACTGCGATCATGGTCATCCCAGTTTTGTTGTGCCAAAATCGCAGGAGCAGTCAAACCTAATAAAGTAACAATCGCCCATTTCGCTTTATCTGCTTTTACGAATTTTTGAATAAATTCTAAGATCTGCATAACGGCAAATCCTGCCCAAATTGACATAAAGTAGAATGATCCTACGAAGATGTAATCACGCTCACGAGGTTCCGTTGGAGGTGAATTCAGGTAAACAGTTAAAGCTACTCCAGTAAGGACAAACATTAAAATCGTTACTAATAGATCCTTGTCATTCTTGCGAAGCATGTAGAAGAAACCTAAAAGGACGAAAATGATAGGCAAGAAGAAATAATTATTTCGTGCCTTATTATTGCGTAAAACATCCGGGAGTTTGGACGTATCTTCAAAAGAATTAATTGCCCAAGCATCTTGGAAATCGCTTTCACGACCCACAAAATTCCATAGCAAATAACGCATATACATATGTCCTAACTGATGTGTAAACAGGAATTCTAAGTTCTTACCAAAGCTTGGCTTCACCCCTTCAGGAATACCTAACATCTGTTGATATAACTTAACATGATTAGCCTGATTCGAGTATACACGAGGTAATAACATCATTTGGGACTTGTCGTATTCGTACACCGGTTTCTTCGTGTATTCGACGTATTTCCCATCTTTCATCTTGTAGATAGGTGTCTCTGCTCCTTCTTTGTAACCCGTAACCTCGGCTGTATAAACAGGTCCGTAGATTAACGAACGCTCTCCATATTGCTCCCGCTTTAGGTATTTCAAGAAGTTCAAGATATTGCTTGGATCATTCTCATTAATCGGCGTATTATATCCAGAACGAACTAAAGCTACAGTATAGGTGGAATAACCAATTAAAAGGAAAACGAAGGAGAAAAGCGCGACATTAAGTACTTCCTTTCCTTTGGCATACGAATAACGAATGCCAAAAACCACCGCAGCAATTAAAAGGATCAAGAAAACAATCGCTCCACTTCCATAAGAAAAGCCCAAGTTATTCACGAAAGCTAATTCAAATTCAAAGGCTAAACTGGGCAATCCAGGGATAATACCTGCGTTAATAATGCCTAAAATGAACAAAGCAACAAAGATAGAAAGAATTCCTCCCGTTAAGGTAGTCTTTTCATATCGTTTGAAATAATACAATAAGCCTAAGGCAGGAAGTGTTACTAAGTTCAATAAGTGGACACCAATAGATAATCCCACTAAATAAGCGATGAACAAGATCCAACGATTCGATGCGGCTCTATCTTCCACCAGCTCCCATTTAAAAGCAGCCCAAACAACAATC
>JBEBDF010000119.1:0-4556 GCA_041157105.1 Bacteroidota bacterium
ATAGTTTCCAATTATTATAGACATAAAACGAAGCGCCTATGGTGATCGCTTTCGTCACAAATCCGATCCCTAAATTGCCCAAACCTAAACCTATCGAGGTCATCGAATCCTTCGCCTCTACATAATCACGGTGCGTCTTATACAGGATATAGGATTCCAACAAAACAGTGAAAAGGAAAAATGGAACGGCATATAAAATCAAAGCTGGACCCATCTTAGTTTAGTTTAACAACGTTTCGTAAAAAAGCTTCAGACGAAGCAATCGGTGCATCCGTCAGCTTACCTAATAAATTAGAGGTTATCACGTGATTACCTGAGTTAGGAAAGGCCTCTGACTTTTTCAAACTAGCCGGCGTACCTAATTGTTCAAACATTTCTTTCATCGCATCCACGGAAACGACATTATCTTGATGCTCCTCATCCTTGTAATAATAGCCCATAAATACAGGTATTTTCACCTTTTCGAAAACTTCCTTCGTCATCGCATGTGTTAACAGATTTTGGACAGCGACTACCCCCTCTAAGCGGTAATGCAGACTCCAGTTCTCTGCATGGCCTTTCGCCATTACTGGAATATCGCGGTAATCACTACCTGTAATCAAATGAGCCATTTGCAATCCCCAAGGATTATCTAAAAGTGTCGCGTTCGGATCCTTAATGGCAATGCACGGACCATATAACATCAAAGCCTTAATCTCTGGATGCTTCGAAGCTAAAACAAGTGACATCGCACCCCCAAATGAAGTGCCTAACACCACCACTTCGTCACCTAATTTCTTCGCGATGGCATAGTAGTTTTCGACGCTTTGGTAATACTCGTCTGCCGTTACCTTTGCAAAGGTTGAATCTGAATCTGGCACCCCGTGACCTGCCACGCGAGCTAACAAAAGATTAGCTCCGAATTTCTTCGCGACTTCCCAGTGCAAAGGATCTCCCTCCATTGGTGATGCGGAAAATCCATGCACATACATGAATACGACTTTTGTCTTCTTAGGTTGAGCAGAATCTGCCCAAATAATGCGCGCCTCATTCCCTGGCTTCAATACAGTGGTTGATTCTTTAGATGCAATGTAGGCGTCCATGGCTTGAAGGGAATCTGGAACATCTGTCCAGCTCGCTTGCCCAGCTAAAACGGGTGCCTCTGGTTTAGGCCCCACTAAATAAAGGGCTACTAAAACCCCTAGAATCAATGCTATTTTTTTCATACTTATTCTTTAGCCCAATTCAGACGATCGGCCGGATTAAATTTCCACGGACTTTGGTTTGTTTCCACGTTTGCAAACATGGCATTCCATGCACCAGGTGCATCCGATAATTCCATAATTTGGTAACGACGCATTTCCAAAATAATACTCAAAGGCGACAGCTCCATCGGACAGGCCTCCACACAAGCCTGACAAGACGTACAAGCGCGTAATTCTTCGGCCGAGATTCGGTCAAATAAGGACTTCCCATCCTCCACAAAAACTCCTTTATTCGCTTTCAAAATACCCCCTACTTCCTCTAGACGATCTCGGGTATCCATCATGATCTTGCGTGGGGAAAGGGCGCGACCCGTTTGATTCGCCGGACATTGTTCTGTGCAACGACCACATTCCGTGCAAGAGTAGGCATCAAGCGCATTCTTCCAGTTCAGATCTATCACATCTTTCGCTCCAAACTTCGCCGTACTAGCTGCCTGCTCCTCTACCGACTGACCTAACATCAACTTCACTTCGTGTGTCACCGAAGGCATTGCAGACATTTTCGCCGATGATTCTAAACTAGAGAAATAAGCAGAAGGGAATGCAAAGAAAATATGTAAGTGTTTTGAATAGGTTACGTATAAAGCAAAAGCGAGAATTCCAGCAATGTGAAACCACCAGGCGCCACGCTCCAGTAGAATGAGTGTTCCTGTAGAAAATGTTTCGAAAAGAGGCATAAATGAACCCGAAATCACAAAGGAACCTACGGGAAGGTAGTGCTCCACTCCGCGTGATTGTAATACCGCATCTGTTCCATTCATCACCCACAAGGCAACCATTAAAACGACCTCAATGAGTAAAATTTGGTAGGCATCCTTTACCGGGAAACCCGTTAATTCTTTGTGATTAGAGGCTTGAAGTCTAGCCGTGCGAATGACTCCCCGACGTAGGAAGAAGACCAAACAGGCGACAAAAACACCCGCCGCTAAAATTTCAAAGAAGTTTAATAAAGCGGTGTAAAAAGAGCCCAGGAAAGGAGCAAACAAACGGTGCGTTCCTAAAATACCATCTAATACAATCTCTAAAACTTCGATATTGATTAAGACAAAGCCGATGTAGAGTAAAAAATGGAAAAAGCCAACAAGGGGCTTAGTAAACATCTTCTTTTGACCGAAAGCTAACAGCGCCATGCGCTTAAATCGCTCCGAAGGCTGGTCATTTAATTCTACAGGTCTTGCAAGACGAATGGTTTGAATAATAAGCGAGAATCGCTGGTAAATCAAGTAGGACATACCCCCTAAAAGGGCGACAAATGCGAGTTGAGGCAGATAGTTCATCGTTGATGTAGAAAGTGCATAAATGTAGAAAAAATCTACGATAATTCCTTTTTCAAAAAGCGTCCCGTATGACTATTTTTCTCTTTTGCAATCTGCTCCGGCGTACCGCTCGCTAATAATTGCCCTCCTGCGTTTCCTCCTTCAGGACCCATATCAATCAGGTAATCTGCCACTTTAATCACGTCCATATTGTGTTCGATAATCAACACCGTGTTTCCTTTATCGACTAATTTCTGCAAAACATCTAAGAGGAGTCGCACATCTTGAAAGTGCAAACCAGTGGTAGGTTCGTCGAGAACATACAAAGTTTTTCCCGTATCCTTCTTAGATAACTCTTCTGCTAGTTTAACACGTTGTGCCTCTCCACCAGAAAGTGTGGTTGCATGTTGTCCTAAGGTAATATAGCCTAAGCCTACTTCTGCTAAGGTCTGCACCCGGCGGAAAATGCGTGGTTGATTTTCGAAGAATTCCAAAGCCTGCTCTACCGTCATATCGAGCACATCAGAAATCGATTTACCTTTGAAGCGCACTTCTAAGGTCTCTCGGTTAAAACGCTTCCCTTTACATGTCTCACATTCCACTAAAACATCAGGAAGAAACTCCATCTCAATCTTTTTGCGACCGGCTCCTTCGCAACTCTCGCAGCGACCACCTTTCACATTAAAGCTAAACCGTCCAGCTTTATATCCTCGAATCTTAGACTCGGGTAATTCGCAGTACAATGTGCGAATGTCGCTGTACATGTTCGTGTAAGTCGCTGGATTCGAGCGAGGGGTGCGACCGATGGGACTTTGGTCCACCTCAATTACCTTATCGATATTCTCTAAACCTGTGATAGCTTTATGCGGCATCGCATCCCGCTTCGTACGATCGAAATGCTGCTTCAATTTTAAAACTAAGGTATCATGAATCAAAGTCGATTTTCCGGAACCAGAAACACCCGTCACCACCGTAAAAGTGCCCAAAGGCAATTTCACCGACACGTTCTTTAAATTATTTCCTGTCGCCCCTTTCAATTCAATGTTCAAACCATTGCCTTTGCGACGAACAGCAGGAATCGCAATCTCCAGCGCTCCGTTCAAATAAGCGGCCGTAGGCGTCTTCAATTTCAAAAACTCAGCTGGCGTACCTGAACCTACCACATTTCCTCCATGACGGCCTGCGCCTGGACCAATATCTAAAATATAATCTGACTCCAGCATCATATCCTTATCGTGTTCCACGACTAAAACCGAATTACCTAAATCGCGTAAATCCTTCAGCGCTTGAATCAATTTCTCATTATCTCGCTGATGCAAACCAATACTCGGTTCGTCCATGATATAAAGAACGCCCACCAATTGAGTGCCTATCTGAGTCGCTAAACGAATCCGTTGCGCTTCTCCACCTGACAGACTCTTCATCGGTCGATCGAGCGTTAAATAGGTTAATCCGATTTGGGTCAAAAAGCCCACGCGCTTTCTGATTTCTTTCAAGACTTCCACCCCGATCTGCTGCTGGCGATCGCTCATGCGTGTTTCTACATCCGCGAACCAATCTTCTAACTCCGTAATATCCATCTGAGCTAATTGCCCAATATGCTTATCTGCGATACGGAAGTGCAGGGATTCTTTTTTCAATCGAAATCCTTCGCATTCTGGACATTTCTTGATGATCATGAAATCCTTCAACCAGTCCTGCGTCTTTTCAGAACCTGACTCTTGCTGGCGCTTCAGGAAATTAATAATGCCATCGTATTTCGTATTCCACTCCGTCCCCTCGTATTTCTTCGAAGGCACCGCAACGGGCGCATCAGAACCATATAACATTAATTCCACTGCCTCCGCAGGGAACTTCGCGATAGGTGTAGAAAGACCCACTTTGAAGGGCTTTAATAAAACTTCTAATTGCTTAAAAATCCACAGCTCGCGGTATTCTCCAATCGGTGCGATGGCACCACGGATGATGCTTAAAGAACGATCTGGAATCACCGAATCCTCCGTAATTTCTTCCACGACTCCTAGTCCATTGCAACAAGGGCAGGCGCCATATGGGC
>JBEBDF010000120.1:0-4515 GCA_041157105.1 Bacteroidota bacterium
GAACGGCGTACAAAAAACCGGGTTCCCATCATTGAACAAGATCTACCCGTTAGCACCACTTACTTAAACCAAGTAAAAGCCACAGGTGCGAGCATCCTCTTTCCGCTAAAATGGATTAATGGAGCTCTCATCTCCCAAAAACCAAGTGAGCTCAAAAAAGTCTTAGCATTAAGCTGCGTCAAAGGACTTTATTGGAATTTCCCCGCTGATTCCAGTCAAGCGTATCAAATTCAATCTGGCACACTAGCTACAAACGCTAACCCCAATTATGGCAATTCCAGTAACCAAATAACCCAGCTAGGCATCGATCAGATGCACTCAAGAGGTATAGATGGCACAGGAACCCTAATCACTTTATTAGATGATGGCTTTAAAAATGCGAATACCGTTTCCTACTTACAAAACCTATTTGCAGAAAAAAGAGTACTAGCGACCTTGAAGACAGACCCTAGCGTTTCCTCTATTTATTCTACCGGTGGACACGGGACAAACGTATTATCAACTATTGCGGCAAATGCACCTGGTCAACTCATTGGAACAGCCTTCAATGCTTCTTTCGCTTTAGCCCAAACAGAAGAAAATAGGCACGAATTAATCGTTGAAGAGGCTAATTGGTTACGAGGTGCAGAATGGGCAGATAGCTTGGGGACAGATGTTATATCCTCTTCTTTGGGCTATTCCATCTTTGACAACCCCTTGCATAATCATACTTATTCGGATATGAATGGCAAATCGACGCTCGTATCTAAAGCCGCAGCTTGGGCCGCAAGCAAAGGAATTCTTTGTACAATTAGTGCGGGGAATGAAGGCGCTAGTAGCTGGAAATACATAACAGCTCCAGCTGATGCTGATTCAATTTTAACTGTAGGGTCTGTAAATGCCGTAGGTAATTTGTCCTCTTTTAGCTCCTTAGGACCCAGTTTTGATCGACGTGTTAAACCAGACGTGGTCGCGATGGGGTCTTCTACTGTGGTGGGGAATATAGATAGTTCAGTAGGCGTTTCCAATGGAACTTCTTTTTCCGCTCCACTCATCGCTGGGCTTGCCGCAGGACTCATTCAAACTTATCCAAGACATACCGCTCAACAAATTAGGCAAGCTATTCTAAAATCTGGAAATCAATTTACAGCACCAGATATGCTAAGCGGTTTTGGCCTACCTAATTATAACAAAGCGAGCTCACTCATGGAGCTTATTTTAGAGAATGAAACAAGTTTAAAATCGATCATTATTTTTCCAAATCCCATTAGCCCTGGAACTCCTATTCAAATAAAAATGCCTTATACTTCAGCGGAGGTGGAAATGATAAATAATTCTGGTCTGACCGTACATACCTTTCGTTTGGCACAATCGGAATCAACAATTTACCTTGGACCCTTCGTTTCTGGAAAATATTATTTTAGATTTACCACAGAATCAGCTACTCTAACCTATCCTGTCCTATTACTATGAAAACACGATTTTTATCACTTGATATCTTAAGGGGAATAACCCTAGCTGGGATGATTCTTGTCAATAATAATGGGAATGGCGATTTCACTTATGGCCCTTTATTACATGCCAATTGGAATGGATTCACACCAACAGACCTCGTTTTCCCAAGTTTTTTATTCATGGTGGGAGTGGCGATGCGCTTCTCTTTTAAGGCTTTTAACTATGAATTAACTCCATCCGTACGCAACAAAATCTTGAAGCGCACAGTCTATTTATTTTTGATCAATTACGTTGTTTTTTACTTCCCATTTACTGATTTTTCCTTCGAAAATCTACGTTTTCTAAACGTATTACCTAGAATCGCACTATCCTATTGTGTGGTTGCTTTCATCACCTTGCAGACTCCTGCAAAATGGCTCACCTGGATTAATGCAGGCATTTTATTGTCATTCTGGGGGATTATGTATGCCTTTGGCGATGCCGGTTTATGGATGGATATTAGTCATAATGCGGTCAGAAAATTAGACCTATTTTTGTTTGGTGAATCACACTTATACCATGGAAATGTAGTGAATGGAGTTCGAATTGCGTTCGACCCAGAAGGCTTCCTGAGCACACTTCCAGCAATTTCCACTTGTCTTTTCGGCTATCAAGTCAGTCTATATTTAGAGAATCAGGCCAAAGAAAATAAGACCGCCTTGCCTGGTCTTTTAGGCTGGGGAAGTGCATTGATCATCATCGCACTCATCTGGGATCAAGCTTTTCCTGTTAACAAAAAATTGTGGACCAGCTCATTCGTGCTGCTTTGTGCTGGAATCGACTTCATCCTAATCGGCTTATTAAACTGGTGGATTGAAACCAAAGAGCGTCATTTCGCCAACACCTTCTTCCTTGTTTTGGGCACGAATTCCATTCTAGCTTACGGTATTTCAGAAATCATCGCGATCCAATTAGGTAAATACCAAATCCAAGGTCAATCCGGCAATGATTGGTTGTATTGGCATATTTTCGAACCAATCTTCGGTAAATACAATGGCTCGCTTGCGTATGCGATTACCTTCGTTTTGGTATGCTGGGGGGTGTGTTGGGTGTTCTGGCGCAAAAAGTGGTTTCTTAAGGTTTAATTTTAATTATATTCTAAAATCGTGCTGCGCAATGATTTTGTGAATCTAATTAAAATTAAGCCTTTCGATCTTTGAGCAGATTCGAAGACGCCATATTCTAAACAACAATAAGAGCAAGTGAATTTTTAGCTGAAGGCTGTTTTAGTTGAGGGATTTTAGAAATAATACCTTTCGATTTTTTCATTCAAAATTGGGCTGCGCCATAATTTTCAAATGATAAAAATCAAAAGCTATTCTTAAAAACTCTTTGAAGAGCAAATTTTGATTTTGTTAGATCTGATTTAGGAAAGTCATTTCGAAAATTATGGCGCAGACCAATTTTGAAATGGCTTTGCTAAACAGATCTTAATGAAACAACAATGCCGCACCAAAAACCCCAGCTGAATCCCCCAATTTAGGCTTCACTATCGGAGTCAACACCTCCCCTGAATTAAAAATATATTTCTTGATTCGTTCGATTCCCTCTGTATAGAGTAAATCAATATTCCCTACTCCGCCACCGATGACGATGACTTGAGGGTCTAGTACGTTAATTAATGTAGAAACGGCACGGCCAAAATTTTCTAACATTCGATCAATAGTTGCGGATGCATGAACATCTCTTCCATCAAGGTGAGCTTGCAAGATTTGTGGCATGCGCAGTTTTTGGCCTGATACAGAAAAATAAAATTCCTCCAAGGCGGGCCCCGAAATCACATGTTCTACGCAACCTGATTTACCGCAATAACACGGATTTCCGCCCTGCTCTAAAATATTATGCCCCCATTCGCCGCCTATTCCATGGAGGCCATTAATTACTTGTCCGTGGACGACTAAACCACCGCCTACACCTGTACCCATGATGATTCCAAAAACAACTTCAGCCTTTGGATTAATATCCTGCACAGCACCCATCAAAGTTTCTGCTAAGGCAAAACAGTTTGCATCATTCGCTAAACGTACCTCAACACCCAAAGCTTTTGCTAAATCAGCTGCCATTGGACGACCATTCATGGAAGTCGTATTGCAGTTTTTCATTGTTTGAGTCGCTGGATTCAAAACACCGGGAGTGGCGAATCCAATTTGCGAGGGAGTCACTCCTAGTTGTTTTGATACACGTGAGGCTAAAAGAGCCACTTGGGAAATTATGTGCTCATAGCCTTTTGATGCTTCTGTATCGATACGTTCGCGGGCGATGACTTTCGTTACATCTTGAGCAGACAATACGGCACATTCGATTTTGGTTCCTCCTAAATCAATGCCCCACAAATAGGATTTTTCCATAGGTTTAGCGACGGTTATCGTTGTTCTCAAAAATACTCAAATAACTCAAATAACGGCTATGTGCTATATCTCCAGCTTCAAAAGCTTTCAAAACTGCACAAGACGGTTCAGAAATATGCAAGCAATTATTGAATTTGCATTCGCCAATTAGCGCACGCATTTCTGGAAAATAATGAGAAAGTTCTTCTTTTTCGATTTCCATGACTCCTAATTCATTGATGCCAGGGCTGTCAATCAAATAGGTTTCAGGACCTAATTCCCACATGGTGGAATAGGTAGTGGTATGCACCCCTTTTTGGGCAAAATCAGAAATCTCCTTCACTTTTATATTCAAATGTGGAGATACTAAATTCAATAAACTGGATTTTCCTACGCCAGAATGACCCGCTAATAGCGACACCTTTCCCGCAAACATCGCCTTGAATTCATCCACGCCTTGGCTACGCGGAATTGATGTAAACAAGATGCCGTAACCTAATTCTTGGTAGAGCGCGGCGTATTCGAAGATTTTGTCCTCTTCCTCTTTGTTCAATAAATCCATCTTGTTAAATACGATGGTCACAGGGATTCGAAATGCCTCTGCGGTAACTAAAAAACGGTCTAAAAAACCTAAAGATGTTTTAGGGGATTTCAAGGTCATCACGAAGATCGCTTGATCCACATTCGCGGCCATTAACTGACCCTGCCCTGTTTT
>JBEBDF010000121.1:0-4471 GCA_041157105.1 Bacteroidota bacterium
TGGTGATTTTCCATCGCCTCCCAGAAACTATCATCACATAAATGTGTCGCATCTAAAATGATATTCAATTCCATCATTTTGCGCAACAAATCTTTGCCAGCTATTCCCATTCCTCCAGTGGCATTAGTTCCTTGCGCATAACGTCCTGGTCCATAATGAGCTGGTCCTAATGCACGCAATCCATAGGCATATGCTATTTCTAAGTATTCTAATGAAATGATAGAATCCGCTCCCTCTAGGCTTAAAATATAGCCGATGGCCTGCTTGGATTCCTCCCATTGGATGAGGTGATCCTTTAATTCAGATAGGTTTCGGATAGGCCGTAAATCACCGGAACGCTCTAAAGCTTTGTAATAGGCTAATTGGCCTTGAGTCTGCGCCCAGGCTTGCTCTGGACTATTCCAGCCCGGTAAACTGGAACCGGGAGCTACATAACGAGCGATTTGAGTGGCAACTACTAAACCGATATTTCCTTTGCGTAATTCGTCTAAACTAACAGTAGCGTTTCCTCGATCAGGTTTATCTGTTAAACCTTTTTCGCGCTCATTGATTTCCATAATGCTTGAACGCAAATCTCGATTCCATTCGAGCGCATTCATACTTAGATCTAAATGAGCGTCGATTAATAACATAGTCGTCTGTTTCTAGCTTTTACTTCCCAAAGACCTCCATCAATCACCTGTAAATGCGAATGTAAATTTACGGTTGGGCAAATATGATAGGGAACCATGGTGACGATTTCACCAATTTGATAAGTTGAACTATTTCCCACCTCTACAATACCATGCTCCTCACTTTGTGATTTTAATATCCAATCAGGCCTATCAATAAATCGTACTCGGTTATCGATTGGATTTTCTGCTGCCACGGATTTATGCCCTAAATCAAGGCAAATGGTCGTTTCTGTGGGTTTTGAAATGATTCTGGAAATGATTTCTACCCCAAATTCAAAGGTGTTTTCTGGAAAAAGGGCTGCATATCCCGCATCAAAAAACACGAAGGTTCCCGGGCTGCAAGTAAACAGTGGATTTTTGTAGTGCACTAAAAAACTAGGTGTTCCGGAGACTACAAGTTCTAAATTGTTTTTCTCTAATTGATCTATTAACTGATAGAAAGAGACAAAATCGGAGGTAACATGGTTTTCACGATCTTGATACTCTTTATCACGGATATGTCCGTCGTAGGCATGTAAACCTCTTAAGCTTACATTGGGTAATTTTTGTAGTTGCTGAATTAAATCGAAAGCCTTTTCTGGACGAATGCCGGTTCGATTCATTCCCATATTTAAATCGATATAGACTCCTGTATTTTTTCCTTCAAATGCCTCATTCAAAGCTTCAGCAGCCTGTATATCATCAATAATGGAGGAGAATTGAGTGGATTGATATGCCTCCTTTAATTGCTGAAAGCGAGAAATATTGGGCCCAATTAATTGCATCGATATCAATACATCTGGTGCATTAGATAGGGCTAAAAGTTCTGCCTCTGCTATAGTGGCGCATTTGAATTTAGTGATTCCAGCATCTAATAGTAGGTCGTTTACCTCTTTTGTTTTGTGCGTTTTGATGTGTGGACGTAATCGAGTGGGGTTTCCGTCTACCATTTCGATGGCTTTGGCAATATTTCGCTTTACCCGATCTGGATAAACGAGTAGGCCTGGGCTCTCAAAAACGTCTAAATTGATCATAAAACGGCACGGTCTAAATGTACATACCCTCCATCTACGTGGATAATTTGTCCGGTGGTATGACTAGATTTGGGTGACAGTAGAAACGTAACCATATCACCTATCTCCTCTTTTGTGGTCATACGTTTGCCTAAAGGAATATTATTGGTAATGCTGGCTAATTTCTCGGTCGGATTATCCAATGTTTTTATCCATTTCTCGTACATGGGTGTAAAGCATTCCGCAACGATCACGGAATTAACACGAATCCCGAAATTTCTCAATTCTAACGCCCATTCTCTTGTCAAGGCATTTCTACCCCCATTGGAGGCTGCATAGCCGGAGGTATTCCCTTGGCCTGTTTCTGCGGTTTTAGATCCGATGTTTACTATCGCCCCTTTGCTCTTTTTTAAATAAGGCAAACAAGCCTGAGCCATTAAATAATAGTGTGTCAGGTTCGCGTTGATGGATTGAATGAATTTCTCATAATTGCCTGATTCTAAACCCACTCCATCATTAAGTCCCGCATTATTCACTAGACCATCAATTTTACCAAACATGGTAGCAATCTTTTGTACCACCTCTGCACATTCTGAAGGATTACTCAGATCAGCGACAAATGAAAAAGCCTGTCCTCCAGTCGCCTGTATTTTTTCGATGCACAACTGATTATCCGCTTCATTTCTTCCCACTATAGCCACCATCGCAGATTCTAAAGCTAGTGACTCGGAAATTCCTTGTCCTATTCCTTTAGCGCCTCCCGTTACTATAATGACTTTTTCTCTTAATCCTAGATTCATAGTGTTTCTAATTGATAAAATTCAATCGCGTTGCCTTCGTAAATTTTTGCTTGTTCAGTGACACTTAAACCACTTAATTGGTTTTTGAATGTATTCACCCAACGTTCTAAGGTTGAATTTAGTAAAACAACGGGATAATCGCTTCCTATGAGTAATCTAGATGGGCCAAAAATAGCTAAGGCCACATCAATTATCTCATTTACCTGATCTTGAGTCCAGTTTTGATCACTAGCTTCTGTAACTATTCCCGATATTTTGGCAGAAACGTGATCTAAATCTTTAAATTCAGTAATCTGTTTTTTCCAGGTTGAGATATCGCCTGATTTAAGGGGAGCCTTCGCTAAATGATCTAAAACGATTCTTTGGTTATGGCAAGTTTGGCAAAAGGAAATAGCCGATTCGATCTGATGAGGATAGATTAATAAATCATAGCTCAAGTCAAAGCTAGCTAGCGCCTTAATCCCTCTGATGAATTCCTTTCGAGCTAGAAATGCGGGATCTTTTTCTCCTTGAACGATGTGCCTAAAGCCTTTTATTGCCTCGAATTGTGAGTAATAAGCCAAGCGATCTTCAATGTTTGTACTTTGGAGATCCACCCATCCTACTACACCTTGAATGAATTCATTTTGTTCAGCTAAGGCTAAAAGAAATAAGGTTTCTTCCTCAGATGAGTCTGCTTGAACGGCTACACAACCGGTAAATCCATTCTCTCTAAAGAGACCTTCGCTGTAGGATGGATAATAATCTTTTCTGAGAACGGACATTTCAGGAGTAATCCAGGTGTCTCGTTCTTCGTTATAATTCCAAAAATGTTGATGCGAATCAATCATCCCTGATAGGCTACAGCTGTTTGTTTTTGTTCACCTATACCTTCCATTCCTAAGGTTACCACGTCTCCAGCTTTTAAATAGATCGGTGGATTAAATCCTAATCCCACACCGTGCGGTGTCCCACTACTGATGACATCACCCGGTAAAAGTGTCATAAATTGAGAGATATAAGAAACGATTTGAGGAACATTAAAGATCAATTGGTTCGTATTACTCGTTTGAAACCGCTTCCCATTGACGTCTAACCACATAGAGAGTTGATGAACATCAGCAATCTCCTCTTTTGTCGCCAAGAATGGCCCTAAAGGAGCAAACGTATCACATCCTTTGCCTTTTGACCAGTTTCCACCTCTTTCTAATTGGTATTCGCGTTCGGATAAATCGTTGTGTAAACAATATCCAGCCACATATTCATAGGCGTCCGCTTCTGAAACATAAGAAGCTTTTTTACCAATAACGATGGCTAATTCCACTTCCCAATCCGTCTTAGTAGAGTTTTTAGGAATGATGATATCATCATTTGGACCCGATAAGGCGGTGGTACTTTTAAAGAAAAGAATAGGTTCTGTTGGGATTGCAGCTCCCGTTTCCTTCGCATGATCCGCATAATTTAATCCCACACAGACGATTTTGCTTGGTCTGGCTACGCAAGATCCTATTCTACCTGAGATTTTAGGGAAATCTTTAGCGTTCAATTTAGCAATGGCTGATAATCCTCCTTTTTCAAAAAAGGATTCATTGAAATCTGGAAAAATGGAGGATACGTCATAGTATTCTCCATTTTCATAAATGGCCGGTTTTTCTTGGCCTACAGCTCCTATTCTAGCTAATTTCATTTTATAATTTTTTAATAACGTCCCACATCGTATCAGCTAAGAATTGATTTCCTGCTTCATTCAAATGAACTCGGTCTGTTGTCAAAATGCCAGAAGCTTTGTTTTCGATATTATTTTTAGCCTCGTAATCCATAAATGCTTTACGAAGATCAATTAATTGCACGGAATTATCTTTCGCAATCTTTTTGATGATTTGGCTGTAAGCATTTAAATCTCCGTCGTTTTCATTGCTGTTATCAAACTTTTCGCCAATCACGGTAGGTGTGCAGATAACTACTTGAGCATTAGCCTTTTGAATCTTCTTAATTAAAGCATTATAGAAGCGTTCAAACTTGTCAG
>JBEBDF010000122.1:0-4201 GCA_041157105.1 Bacteroidota bacterium
CGGTATTCTCCAATCGGTGCGATGGCACCACGGATGATGCTTAAAGAACGATCTGGAATCACCGAATCCTCCGTAATTTCTTCCACGACTCCTAGTCCATTGCAACAAGGGCAGGCGCCATATGGGCTGTTGAAAGAAAAGGTATTGGGCGCGGGTTCATCGTAGGACAAACCTGTGGCAGGGTCCATTAAGGTCTGCGAGAAGTAATGTAATTTATCTTTAGCATCTAGAACGTAAACTTGGCCTTTGCCTTGGTTCATGGCGGTCTGCAGGCTTTGGGATAAACGCAAACGTTCGTCTTCCGTCACCACTAAACGATCCACCACGATTTCGATATCGTGTACTTTGAAACGATCGACCTGCATCTTGGGCTCGATGTCCATTATTTCCCCATCAATGCGCACCTTCGTATACCCCCACTTCGCGATTTGTACGAATAGTTCGCGGTAATGTCCTTTACGGCCTTTGACTACAGGCGCGAGCAACACCACTTTATTTTTGTTGAATTGGGTTAATAAGGTCTCGATGATTTGATCGACCGATTGCTTGACCATTTTCTCCCCCGAAAGGTAAGAGAAGGCTTCCCCTGCACGCGCATAGAGTAGACGCAAGAAATCATAGATTTCAGTGGTGGTTCCTACCGTAGAACGCGGATTTTTAGAAGTCGTCTTTTGTTCGATAGAGATCACCGGTGAAAGCCCTTCGATCTTGTCTACGTCTGGGCGTTCCATGTTTCCAAGGAAAGAACGGGCGTAGGCGGAGAAGGATTCCATGTAGCGTCTTTGGCCCTCTGCATAAATCGTATCAAAGGCTAACGATGACTTTCCTGACCCCGAAATACCCGTCACCACTACTAGCTGATTGCGCGGAATGGAGACGTCAATATTCTTTAAATTATGCTCTCGTGCACCCAGCACTTGAATGTGGGAAAATCCGGTAGAATCTGACGCTTTTGAAGCCATAGGTTGGGAATCGATCGATCCACAAAGGTACAAAAAAAGAGGCTGCGCATAAAGGGGCAACCTTAAACTAATTTTAAATACCTAACACAATTTGAACAACAAAGTCAGATGCAACTAGATCTTAGGCTGAAGCAGCCCAGTTCTATAAAAAATTTAGTATCCGAAACAAAACAAAAGGAAGATGATTTCGTTAGTAAAAAGTCATTTTAAAAGTAAAGATTTACTACTTTTTAGGAAAATAATTGAATTGCAAAGGACCGCATAATCATTTAATTTTAAAAAGGCTGATTAATCAATTAGCTTTGTCAATAAATTTAACCAATGAGAGCACTCTTCATTTTGTCCCTATTCCTGTTAAGTGCATGTGCAAGTAATCAGACACCTTATGTGTTGACTACACGTTGGAAGGATGCCCCACAACCTGCAGCAGCTGATTATGCAGATCCGAATTCCTGGTCTGCCTTGCCGTCTCGCTTTGACGCGGCAGATTTAGTCCCACGCAAGTCCTCTTTGAAAGATAATCAGGCGGAATCTAAAGCCGATGTCTTCTTTATTCACCCCACCATATTTACTTATAAACCAGAAAACGAATACGTTTGGAATGCTTCTATGTCAGATGTCGCTTTAAATATGCGCACTGATAGCTCGACGATTTTAAATCAAGCCACTGCGTTTAATGCAGCAGGCCGTGTTTTTGCCCCGCGCTATCGTCAGGCACATTACCAAGCATTTGTTACGGAATACAAAGAGGACAAAGCAGCTGCGTTAGATGTAGCTTATTCTGATGTAAAAAGAGCTTTTGAGTATTATTTGGCCAAAGAGAACAAGGGTCGTCCTATCATCATTGCAGGTCATAGCCAAGGAACTGTTCATGCCACCAGATTATTGAAAGAATACTTTGATGGGAAAGAATTAGGCAAGCAACTGGTGGCAGCCTACATCATTGGAATTGCGACTCCTAAAAATACATTTTCGCAAATACCCGTTTGTACAAGTCCGAATCAAACAGGTTGCTTTATTGCTTACACTACTTTTCTACAAGGTTATTTGCCGCCTTGGCATCCAGGAACGGCGACAGAATTGGCTTCGGTAAATCCTTTAACTTGGTCCACAGATGAGGTTTTTGCCTCAAAAGAGAAGAACATAGGAGGTGTGTCTTATGGATTCAAATACGTGAAAGAATTTGCTGATGCACAAAACCATTTAGGTGTTTTATGGACGAACACCCCCTATGTACCTGGACGTTCTTTTGTCAAATTAAAAAACTGGCACAAGGCGGACATCAATTTATACTACCAAAATATTAGAGAAAACGCTGTTTTACGTGTCAACACGTTCCTCAGCCAAAAATAAGCCTATGCCTAACTGCCTCGTAATTATGGCGGGCGGAATCGGAACCCGGTTTTGGCCCATCTCTAGAAGTAATTATCCTAAACAATTCCACGACGTTTTAGGCGTAGGAAAAACAATGCTGCAACAAACTGCGGAACGTTTTGATGGAATTGTGGCGAAAGAAAATATCTATGTCGTAACCAGTGAGGAATTCGCAGGTATCGTTCAAGAACAGCTACCTTTTCTTAGCCCGGATCAAATATTAAAAGAACCTCAGCGTAAAAATACCGCTCCTTGCATCGCCTATGCTGCATACAAGATTAGCAAAAAGCACCCGAAAGCAAAGCTAATTGTAGCTCCAGCAGATCATGTGATCTTAAAAGAGGAGGCATTTAAAGCCCGGATTGAGGAAGCCATTGAGGTGGCTAAAAATGAACCCGTATTAGTGACTTTAGGAATTGTTCCTACACGCCCTGATACAGGTTATGGGTATATTCAATACCAGGACTCCTCAGTGGCTGCAAAAACGGTAAAAACATTTACGGAGAAGCCTAACTTAGAATTAGCCGAGGCTTTTTTAGAAAGTGGCGACTATGTATGGAACGCTGGAATTTTTGTTTTCTCCATTCCCACCTTCAAACACGAATTAACTAAACATCTTTCTCGACTTGCCGAGCAATTCGAAGAAGGTAAAGCCTTTTACTACACCGAAGAAGAGCCTGGATTTATTAAAAAAGTCTATGCCGTCTGCAAGAGCATTTCAATGGACAATGGGGTGATGGAAAAAGCACGCGATGTGAAAGTGATCTTAGCGGATATCGGCTGGTCAGATTTAGGTACGTGGAAATCTTTGCATGAGATCAATGAAAAAGATGATCAATTAAATGCAATCGATGCAAATGCAATGTTATACCAAACAAACGATTGCATCATTAAAGCGCCTAAAGATAAATTAGTGGTGATTCACGGCTTATCGAATTACATCGTAGCTGAGCATGGAAATGTATTAATGATTTGTCCCAAAGACCAGGAGCAACAAGTGAAACAATTCGTGGAAGATGCGACAAAGCTAGATACTAGCTTCAGCTAAGATTCAATCATTTCAATCAAGGTATTGAAATCTCCAATCAATTGAATTCTAGCAGGAATAGGTTCAGGAGAGTGCAAGACATTGTATCCTGTCAATAATATGTGAGCTTCTGGAAGATGCTTGTCTAATTCTGCCACATAAGCGGGTAATACATCTTGTGATGGTTCAGTCGTAAAGACACTGAAAACATAATCAGGTTGGTGTATTTCGTAGGCTAAACATAATTCATCAAAAGGCAAAGATTGGCCTAAGTACACCGCTGAATGCTGGCGAGCACGGATTAAATAACTCGCAAATAGCAATCCAATTTCATGCATTTCACCTTCTGGCAGATACAATAAAAATTTCTTTGCATTCGCTTTCGGTTTTGCCATTTGAGAATCAATGGCTGCAATAATTTTCTGACGAATCAAGTGCGTAATAAAATGTTCCTGAGCTGGTCCCACCGAACCAGAAAGCCATAGCGTACCTAAACGGGTCAAAAATGGATAAATCACCTTCAGCATAAAGTTTTCGAAACCGTATGCCTCCGTAATAGACTTCGCTAACTCTTGGAAACGATACTCGTCTAAATCCATCATCGCCACGGTAATGGCTTGAATGTGTTCTGGATAATCTAGATCACCGCCAGAAAGTTCCAGAATTTTCTCGGAAATTTCGGCTTCAGATAATTCAGCAATCTTAGAGATTTTGATTCCTCCTTTATTTTGAAGAGTCGCAATATTTAAAATTCGCTTTAACTCATTGTCAGTATAGGTACGAATCCCTGTTTCAGTCCGAACGGGTTGAAGTAAGTTATATCGCTGCTCCCAGATAC
>JBEBDF010000123.1:0-4168 GCA_041157105.1 Bacteroidota bacterium
TCGGTTTGGGAAGGCGTTGAGTCCCTGTTCATAGATACAGTTTTTATACGATGCTCGCGTTTTTATAGCCTACAAAATTATTTAAATTATCCTAAAATTCACTCGATTTGGACGCTCTTTTTTCCACCAGTCAAACAATCCGTTTAAATGGGCAATTGATTGATTTTTCAGCGCCTAAAATCATGGGGATTTTAAATATAACCCCGGATTCTTTTTTCGAAGGAAGTCGTGTTTCATCGATTGACGCAGCCTTACAACAGGCTTCCTCGATGATTGCTGCAGGGGCTTTGATTTTAGATATTGGTGGGCATTCCACACGACCAGGTGCGGCTCCAGTAAGTCCGGAGGAAGAAATTGCACGTGTTTGTCCGATTATTTCAGCTATTTCCGTAGCATACCCTGCCGTGATTATATCGATCGACACGTATCGCGTGGCGGTGGCTAAGGCGGCTTTAGTGGCTGGGGCTCATATTTTTAATGATATCGGTGCAGGCCAAATGGATGAAGGCGTTTTCGATTACATTGTCGAAAATCAAGTCCCTTATATTCTCAGTCACAGCGTAGGTCGTTTTGAAGACGTTCATCAGGTGCCAGATTACCAAAATGTGATAGCTGAAGTTTTACACCATTTATTGCCCAAAGTCCAGGAACTGCGTTCCCGTGGATTCAAAGATTTGATTGTTGATCCTGGTTTTGGTTTCTCCAAAGCCCTAGATCATAATTACTCCTTATTAGCTCATTTACGCTCCTTTAAATTGTTAGGCGCTCCCGTCTTAGCGGGCCTGTCTAGAAAGACGATGATCTGGAAGGAATTAGGCATTTCAGCGGATGAAGCATTGAATGGTAGTACTGTTTTACATACGATTGCGCTCCAACAAGGCGCTTCGATTTTGCGTGTTCATGACGTGAAGGAGGCCAAAGAAACGATTCATTTAGTTCATAAACTACAAGAAAATGGCCTATCCCATTTATTATAAAGGCGCTTGGCAAGACCCCGAGAAAGTAAACGTCTCCATTAAGGATGTGGGATTTCTACGTGGTTTCGGCATCTTCGATTTCTTCCGCATCATGGAGGGTAAGCCCATCTTTATGTCGGATCACTTAGACCGTTTTTTGAATTCTGCGGCTAAGATGGGTTTGCCACATTCTTATACGAAAGAGCATTTGGGCGCTTTAATTCAGGAAATCGCCGCGCAATCTGTCGATCCATGCTTAGGAGTGAAGCTAGTGTTAACTGCTGGTTTTAGTCCTAATGGCTTCGATCCATCTGGCGATTCCGAATTATACATTTTCCCAGGCGTCTTCTCTTTTGCGGAGCCAACTTCTGGATTGCGATTGATTAGCCGTGAATATAAGCGGGAGATGGCAGATATTAAATCCTTGAATTATGCCTTCGCCTTGCGCGAAATGCCGGCTGTGAGAGCCGCTGGAGGAGATGATTTGATTTATCATACATCTGAATTTGGAGTGTCAGAATCGTCTCGATCTAATTTGTTTTATGTCAAAGACGGTGTCATTCACACCCCTGCAGATCATATTTTAGAAGGAATTACCCGTAAAAAGGTGATTGCTTTAGCTTCTTCTGTTTATGAAGTTCGTGTGTGCGCCTGCTCGTTAGCCGATTTTATGAATGCGGATGAAGTGTTCACAACCGGTTCCACCAAACGTGTTTTACCTATTTTTTCGATCGATGGTAAGAAGATTGGAAGTGGGAAAAGGGGGAAAGTAACGGAGAAGCTTTATCAACTATTGCTAGCTAACGAAAAATAAGATTAGAGATTATAGAGTAGAGATAAGAGATAAAAATCTATACTCTATACTCTCTTATCTATAATCTACTTCGGCCTAAAAGCCTTCATGTTCTCCTCCTTACACACCAAGAAAGGTCCGCCGATCAAGTCGATACAATACGGGATTGCGGGGAAAACGGCCTCGAGGCATTGTCTGATGGCTTTTGGTTTTCCAGGTAGATTTAGGATTAAAGTTTGGTTGCGAATACCTGCTGTTTGACGGCTTAAGATCGCTGTGGGAACATATTGTAGGCTTACAGAGCGCATGAGTTCGCCGAATCCGGGCATCATTTTTTGGCAAACTGCTTCTGTTGCTTCTGGGGTTACGTCGCGTAAGGCTGGGCCAGTTCCGCCAGTAGTTACTAGAAGGCAGACTTCTTTAGACATTTCGATCATCTTCGCTTCGAGTTGATCTTGTTCGTCTGGAACAACGGCGTAGACTACCTCGAAATCAGATTCCAGGTATTCTTTTAATAATTCTACCACGGCTTTGCCCGGGATATCTTCGTAGATACCCGCACTTGCCCGGTCGGATACATTAATTACGCCTATTTTGATCATTCTTTTTGGGTAATTTAAGTTTTTTTTCCATCGGAATCGGCTCGTCTAATAGATCACGAATCACGATGGACGCGACTATGCCTCCAAAAGCGGCCGGTAAATAGGAGATCGTACCGTAGGCGGACTTTTTGAAATTGCTACCGTCAGTTAGTATAAGTGATTCGTCTTTCACTTTTTCCAAAGAGAACACCGCTTTAATTCCTTTCCCAATCCCCATCTTGCGAATACGTTTGCGCACTAATGACGCTAAGTAACACTGTCGGGTATCTAATAGATCGGCTGTTCTAATTTGGGTGGGATCCATTTTGCCACCAGCGCCCATCGAACTGGCGATTTTAAAGCCGAGCTCGTAGGCTGTTTTCAATAGGGTAACTTTAGGCGTAACCGAATCGATGCAGTCCATGACGTAATCGAATTTAGTGGTCTCTAATAATTTTTTCGCCTCTTCTGGGCTTAAAAATTGCTCTACTGAAGTTAATTGAAGGGCAGGATTGATGGCTAATAATCGCTCTGCCATGATTTGAGCTTTTGAAACTCCATGGTTTGTCGCTAAGGCAGGCAATTGACGGTTTCGATTCGTTGGATCTACAACGTCCCCATCGACAATGGTCATGGTGCCTACACCGGAACGTGCGATAAACTCTGCAGCAAAAGAGCCTACGCCCCCTAAACCGACCACTAAGACATGTGAAGCTTGTAATTTTGCGATCCCTTCCGGACCGATCAAAAGTTCGGAGCGGCTAAGCCAGCTCAGATCATTGTTTGGCATAATTAGGATATTTCTTCCTTGATTTGATAATTCGTCGTTTTATCCGAGTTCGTGATAAGTAATTCGCCGATAAAACCAGCTAAAAACAACTGAACACCTAGGATAATGGCCACTAAGGCTAAAAAGAAGAGCGGATTGTCCGTCACATTGCGGTACTTGAGATTATAGGCAATGTTGTATAATTTCTCACCTATTAACCAGGTCGTTAAGCCGGTACCGGTCAGAAATGAAAGTATCCCTAAACTGCCGAAAAGGTGCATCGGACGCTTCCCAAAAATCTGAACAAAAGAAATTGACAATAGGTCTAAGAAACCATAAAGGAATCGCTCTAGCCCAAATTTCGTCACACCATATTTACGTGCTTGATGTTGAACTACTTTCTCTCCGATCTTGGTAAAACCATTCCATTTAGCTTGAACAGGGATGTACCTATGCATTTCGCCATAAAGACGTAATGTTTTTACCACCTCGATTTTATAGGCTTTTAAACCACAGTTGAAGTCGTGTAAATGCACGCCAGACAATTTGCGCGTGGCCGCATTGTATAATTTGGTAGGAATCGTCTTTGATAAAGGGTCGAAACGCTTTTGCTTCCAACCGGAAATCAAATCGTAATTTTCCTCCTTAATCAATCGATATAATTCAGGAATTTCGTCAGGGGAATCTTGTAAATCCGCATCCATCGTAATAACAACCTGCCCTGAAGCCTTGCTAAATCCTTCATGCAAAGCGGCTGATTTACCATAATTGCGTGCGAAAGAGATGGCTTGGAGCGAGCTATACTGCGTAGATAATTGCTTTAAAACCTCCCATGAATTGTCATTACTACCATCGTTTACGAAGATCATTTCATACGAAAAGGTATTTTCTTTCATCACCCGATCTATCCAAGAACATAGTTCTGGAAGCGATTCGGCTTCATTATAAAGAGGTACTACGATGGATAGCTGTAACATACGAGCAAAAGTACGAAATAATTACGAAGGAAAAATGATATAATAGGGTCTTAATAATTCGATAAATTCTGGGCTGTAATCGCCTTGTTCAT
>JBEBDF010000124.1:0-4162 GCA_041157105.1 Bacteroidota bacterium
CCATCACTTTTAGGGTTTGGCCTACTTTGGCTTGATTTAATTCTTCTGAAATTCCTTGTTGTACTGCCATAATCTCGTCTGAACGGAATTGCTTCACCTCTTCAGGCACATCGTCATTCACTAGGTAGGCATGGGTATTTTCCTCATGGCTATAATTAAAGATACCTAAACGATCGAAACGCATGCGCTCAACGAAGGAATAGGTCTCCTCAAAGTCTTCTTCCGTTTCGCCCGGGTAACCCGAAATCAAGGTCGTACGTAAAGCAATACCCGGCACTTTCTCGCGAATGGTATGGATTAATTCTTCTGTTTTCTCCCGCGTAATTCCACGGCGCATGTGCTTTAACATAGCGTCTGATCCACTTTGGAGTGGCATATCGAGGTATTTACAGATATTGTCGCGTTCTGCCATCGTTTCCAGAATTTCCAATGGGAAACCAGCCGGATAAGCGTATTGCAAGCGGATCCATTCGATGCCGTTGACATCCGATAAACGCTCTAAAAGTTCTTTTAATTTGCGGCCAGATTTGCCTTCACCTTTCAAGTCTAAACCGTAGAAGGTTAAATCTTGGGCAATTAAGATCAATTCTTTCGTGCCTTTTTTCGCAAGCGATGAAGCCTCCTTTACTAATTCCTCCATCGGAGTGGAAACGTGTTTTCCACGCATTAATGGAATCGCACAGAAACTGCAAGGACGATCACATCCTTCCGCAATCTTCAAATAAGCATAATGTGCAGGTGTCGTTAATAAACGCTCGCCCACTAATTCGTGCTTGTAATCTGCCTTTAAGGCTTTTAGTAAACGAGGTAATTCATTCGTCCCAAAGAAGGAATCCACCATCGGAATTTCTCTTTCTAAATCATCCTTGTAGCGATGAGATAGGCAACCGGTAACGTATAATTTGTCGATCTTTCCTGCCTCTTTAGCGTCTGCATAGCGGAGGATGGTGTCGATCGATTCTTGTTTGGCATTATCAATAAACCCACAGGTGTTGATCACGACGATGTTCGCCTTGTCCTTTTTCGCCTCGTGCGTCACCTCTAATCCGTTCCCCTTTAATTGGGTGTAGAGTACTTCCGAATCGACAAGATTCTTCGAACAACCGAGGGTGATGATGTTGATGGAGGGTTTTGGGGCTACTTTGGTCTTCATGGATTTTTATATCAGCCCGCAATTTACAAAGATTTGATGCTAAAATTGCCCCTGACAGATACAATTGTTGCAGACTTTTAGTAGTATTGTAAAAATCATAAACCTAATAAACATGAACAAAATCGTTTTAACCTGCGCGGCTGTCTGCTTCGCATTTGTGTCTTTTAGCCAAGGGATGAATGAGCTAACAAGGGCAGAAAAGAAAAATGGCACTCAACTATTATTTGATGGAAAAACCTTCACAGGCTGGCATAGCTTTGGTAAAGGAGAAAAAGTAGGAACTTCTTGGACAATCGAAGACGGAGTGATTGGATTCGATGCAGCGAAGAAAGACGGAGGTGATTTAGTCACGAATGAGTCTTTTGTTAATTATGATTTCTCGGTAGACTGGAAGATTTCTGAAAACGGTAATTCAGGAATTATTTTTAACGTAAATGATGATTCCAAAAAATACCATGCAACTTATGTAACGGGGCCAGAAATGCAGGTACTACATGATGAAGGCCATCCAGATGGAAAAATCAACAAGCATAATTCAGGGGACTTATACGACCTAATCAAGTCTTCTGTAAATGTTACGAAGCCAGTAGGTGAGTGGAATACGGCACGTATTGTGAATAATAAAGGCTTGTTGCAATTGTATTTAAATGGATCTAAAGTAGTGGAGACTCGTACCGATGATCAAAACTGGAAAGACATGATCGCTGGATCTAAGTTTAAGAGTATGCCAGATTTTGGTAAAGTAATGGCAGGCCATATCGCTTTGCAAGATCACGGAAATAAAGTGTGGTTTAGAAACATTAAGATCAGAAAATTGTAAAACGCATCACTTTAAAATTAAAAGGCCTCCTTCAACTGAAAGAGGCCTTTTTTTATGCGTATTTTATTTTAATCCTCTTGTCTTCGTCTTTACTCGCAACAAATTCATCTTAGAGGTGATAAACAAAGTCGATCCATCTTCTCCAAAATTCACATTCGAATTTGGGTTCCCTGTCTCAATGCGTCCTAGTAATTTACCAGCTGGGCTAATAATTAAAATTCCGCCTGGTCCTGTCGTCCAGATGTTTCCTTGTTGATCTAGTTTCATTCCATCATAACCGCCTCGGATTCCTTGCTTTGCTAATTCTGCGGCATCGAAAAAAACGGATGGCTGGCCTAGATTCCCCTTTTTGTCTACTGGAAAGGCTAGAATATGGGATTCCTTAGGTTCTGAAGATCCTACATAGAGTATGCTTTCATCTAGATTCATCGCTAAGCCATTTGGTCTGGCCATCTTGTCATATTGCAAACTCATTTCGCCTTTCTTGCTGATGCGGTATACCCCTTGAAACGCTATTTCCTTAGCAGGCTCTTCCTTGCCGCGGCCTGGTAAACCGTATGGGGGATCTGTGAAATAATAGTCTCCGTTTTTCGCTTGGATCACGTCGTTAGGGCTGTTTAATTTTTTGCCTTCCCATAATCCGCTAAGGGATTTTTTTAATTCCGGTTTTCCCAAAGGCATTTCTGCTATTCGTCTATTCCCATGTTCAGCAGAAACTAAGTTGCCTTTTTGGTTAATAATCAAACCATTCGCACCTGGTTCGTAGGAATAATAAGTAGAGCCCGAATAGCCCGATGGTGTTAAATAGAGCTCTGCCCCTTTCTCAGCAGTCCATTTGTATATTTTGTTCTCCGGTACATCTGAAAACAATAAATAGCCCCCTTTCTTCACCCAAACTGGACCTTCAGACCAAGTATACCCTTCTGCTACAATCTCGATAGGGGAAGTGGGATCGATCAGCGTCTTTACAGATTCATCATAGACGTGAATCTTGCCTATCGTTTTGTATTGCGCCTGCACGTGGGCCTGTAATCCCATGATTGTGATGAGCGGTAGTATTAATTTTTTCATAGCGTTAACTGAGGTTTATAATTTGTAAATTTACCCAAATTCTCCACAAATGAAATTGATTTCCAGTCCGATTCTCATCCAGCAAATCACCGAGGCAATTTCGACGCATTACGATGCCACTGAGGCTCGTGCGATTGCTTTTCGCTGCTTGGACTTAGGTTGGAATTTGAGTTCGATGGATGTTATGTTAAAAAAGGAGGTGGAATTACCTGCTGATTGGTCTGGGCTTTTAGCACGCCTCGCTGCCGGCGAACCCCTGCAATATGTCATGGAGAAGACTTATTTCCGAGACCATTTATTTGCCGTTAATTCAGAGACCTTGATTCCAAGACCAGAGACGGAGGAGTTAGTGGATCTTGTTTTACGTCACGTTCCGGAGAATGCATCGGTTTTAGATGTAGGTACTGGATCCGGTTGCATTCCCATTTCGTTGAAATTAGAGCGACCATCTTTACAGGTAGAGGCCTGGGATATTTCTAAAGGTGCGCTGGAGATGGCTCGTCAGAATGCCGAGACCTTGCAAGCTGAAGTTAGTTTCCTGCAGCAAGACATCTTTGCTTGGCCTAATTCGAAGGGAAGCTGGGATGTGATTGTTTCTAATCCGCCCTATGTGACGGAAAAGGAGAAAAAACAGATGGCGAATCATGTGTTGGACTTCGAACCGCATTTGGCCTTATTCGTTCCTAATGACGATGCCTTGAAATATTATGAGGCTTTAGCTGATTTTGCACAGGCTCGTTTAAAGGCTGGCGGGTACTTATGTCTAGAAATTAATCAGCATTTTGGAACTCAAATGACAGAGCTCTTGTTTAGCAAGGGTTTCCAAGAGGTCAAATTGTTAACAGATTTTAAAGGGAATGACCGGATGATTATAGCACAGAAATCAGGTCTTTAAATTTTAACTCGTATTTTTGCTTCAACTAATAACCAATTAAAAAATTAAAAAGATGAATAAGACGGTATGGATTGTATTGGGAGTTATTGCTCTCGTAATTTTTTGGGGAATTAGCTCACGTAACAGCATGGCTACCTCAGATCAAGATGTAAAAGCGAAGTGGGCGAATGTTCAAAGTGCTTACCAGCGTCGTGCAGACTTAATCCCGAACTTAGTGAAGACA
>JBEBDF010000125.1:0-4119 GCA_041157105.1 Bacteroidota bacterium
TCGTAACTACCAGCATTATTTCCACGAGAAGGAAGGTAAAATTCCGTTGTCTTATCATGCCAAAATCAGAAACGCAGAGGCCTGTGTAACCGCCACTAAACGGGTGCTTGCTATTCAATCGAAATACAATAACCGCTTGCATTTTTTTCACATTTCAACCGGCGCCGAAGCGCAATTATTTTCTGCCTCCCCATCCATCAGAGAAAAGCGCGTGACAGCAGAAGCGTGTATCCATCACCTTTGGTTTAATGAGTCAGATTATGAGAAGCGAGGAGGCTACATCAAATGGAATCCGTCAATAAAATCCGAGGAAGATAGACGCCAGTTAATCGAGGCATTAAAAGAAGGACGTTTGGATATTATTGCCTCAGACCACGCTCCACACAGCAAAGAAGAGAAAATCGGAACTTATGATGAAGTAAAATCAGGTGCTCCTATCGTGCAACATACCTTGCCACTTCTATTTAAATTAGCCTCTCGTGGAGAATTATCCGTGGAGCAAATCGTCGAGAAAACCAGTCATCACGTGGCTGAGATTTACCGCCTAAAAGAAAGGGGATATATCAGGGAAGGATACTTTGCAGACCTCGTCGAAGTTGCTCCACATTCGCCTTTTGAGGTAACGGAAAACTCCCTGTTATACAAGTGTGGATGGGCGCCAGTCGTGGGGGAAAAACTAAGTGCAAAAGTGAAGCGCACATTTGTGAACGGAAATCTACTTTACCAGGATGGAGAATTTGTTTCAGATGCCAAAGGGGCTCGTCTTCTATTCGAGAAAATCCGCTAAATGACCACTTATCCTTTTTTCAAGGAAGGAATAGCGGGATTTTAGTAGTTTTGTACCATGCTAAAAACCCTCTCCTTCAGTATCCTGCTTTTGTTCAGTTTTGTAGCCATAGGCCAAACCCGCGTCCAAATCCTAGGAAAATTAGTGGATACCAGTGGACATCCCTTGTCGCAAGCGACCGTGATGTTGTTATTACCGAAGGACTCGTCCTTAGTTAATTTTGGTCGGGCAAATGAGCAAGGGGCCTTTGTATTTAAAAATGTTAAACGCCAGCCCTATCTATTAAAAGCATCCTATGTAAGTTATGTGCCCTTGCAGGTAGATGTGAATCCGGCGCAAGAGGAGTCGCTTGATCTAGGGGCGCTGTCGATGAAGCCGATCTCTAAAGAATTGTTTGAGGTAGTCGTTAGGACCGCTAAAGCTCCATTGAGTATTCGTGGAGATACAATTGAATACAATGCGGGCTCGTTTAAAGTTCCACCAGGAGCTACCGTAGAAGACTTGTTAAGAAAGCTTCCAGGAATGGAGATTGAGGCGGATGGAAGTATTCGAGCACAGGGCCAAACCGTGAAAAAAGTGACGGTTGATGGGCGTAGTTTTTTCGGATCTGACCCTAAATTAGCGACTAAAAATTTAGCAGCCGACGCCATTCAAAAGGTCCAAGTTTTTAATGGCAAAACGGAAGCGGCAAAGGTGACTGGCATTGACGATGGGAAGAAAGAAAAGACGATTAATTTAGAATTAAAGGAAAGCCATAAGAAGGGCGGTTTTGGTAAAATAACGGCAGGAATTGCGACGGAGGGAAGAAATGAATTAAAAGGTAATTACAATAAATTCGACGCGAAAAACCAGGTTTCTGTGATTGGTTTAGCGAATAACACGAATCAGTCTGGGATGTCTTTTGATGATTACCAAGACTTCAGGGGCAGTCAAGCGTTTTCATGGGGGGATGAGGCTGATTTCGGTTTCTCTGGTAATAGTCGCTATATCACCTTTGATGATGGAGATGAACAATTAGGTATTCCAATTGGAGGTAGACGTGATGGTTTTTCTAAGAATTATTCTGGGGGAGCAAATTATAATTATGATACCAAAAATACCAAGTTCAGTTCGAATTATTACTTCAATCAATCCGAGCGTTTGATTGATAAAATAGCCACTACACAGCGCTTTTTTCAGGATAAAACACAAAACTCTGCAGATACGACCAGCCAACTTTCGTTCTCTGCGAACCACCGAATGAGCTTGCGCTATGAGAAAACGTTAGATACGTTGAATACATTGATATTGATTGGCAATGGTAAAATTTCTTTAGGGAATTCGACACAGAGCAGTCAAATTTTCCAGCAATTACTCGTTCAAAATAATCTCTACCCAAGGAATACGAAACTTGCAAATGCAAGTGATCAGCAGTCTTTTACATCTCAAAATACCGCTATCTTCCGTCATAAATTTGCGAAAAAAGGCCGTAGTTTTTCTGCCAGTGCTGGATATAATTACGCGAATTCAGATGGAGCATCTACGCAGAAATCGCTGAATAAATTCCTTAGCGCAACTACACTACGGGACTCAATTCAAGCCATCGATCAATTAACAAATAACTTTTCCACGAAGACGCAGGTAAAGTCAAGTCTCTTTTTTGTGGAGCCATTATCGAAGGTATTCTATTGGGAATCATTTTTTAATACGAGTTTCCAAAATAACCGAGTAAATCGGGATCTTTCCGATCGCAGTTCAGTGGGGATGCAAACTAGAAATGATAGTTTAAGTCGCTTTTACGATAACAACTTAACCTATAATCGGTTGGGATCAAGTGTTAGGTATTCAAAAGATGGAGTAAATGTAACGGTGGGTTTAGCGGCTCAACACTTTAATTTAACAGGGGATTTCAGAAAGGCGGCTGGAGCTACGAATTTGGCTACAATTGACTTAAATTACTTGGCTTGGATTCCTAAAGTTGGAATTGATTTAGAATTAAAAAATAATCGGTACCTGTTTTTTTCTTATGATAAAAGTGTTCAAGAGCCATCTATTCGAGATTTGCAGCCCATTGTTGATAACAGCAATCCTTTGTTCTTGCGGGTAGGAAATCCGAATTTATTACCCAGCTTGAATCACTCCCTAAGCACGGGATTTAATCTATTTGATGCGGCGAATTTTTTGAACTTCTATTCGAATCTCTCCTATAATTACAATGTTAATCAGGTGGTTTACAATCAGAGTATTAATGCGAATGGAATTGTCTTAACCAAGCCAATGAATATTTCAGGTGGAGAAAGTTATGTAGGCTACTTTGGATTCGGCTTTCCTTTGAAAAAAACGGTCAGTACTTTGAACATTAACGCAGACTTTAACTCGGCGGGAAACCCATTATTTTTAAATGATGTGTTATCGAAAACGAATACAAATTCTGGAAGTATTTCCTCTCGTCTTTCTTTTACGCCAAATGACCGAATTACCTTTTATTTGAATGCGCAGTTTGGCCTGATTAATTCGACCTATGAAAAATCCGCCTTGCCTGAGCAGACGATTTATAACAATCAATATGGTTCGGAATTGAATGTGAATTTTGGGAAGAACACCTTCTTCTCTTATAATTTAGATTACAAGGTGTATGAAAATAAGACGCGTGGATTATACCAAGAGATGCCTATTTTAAATGTTTCTGTTTATAAATATGTGGGGAAAGCCCAAAAATCAGAGATTCGACTAACGGTCTACGATGTCTTTAAAAAGAACTTAGGTGTAAACCAAAACGCTTTTCAAAACTTCGTGAGCTTCGAAAAAACAAAAACACTTTCACAGTATGTAATGTTGAGTTATACCTACAACATGCGAGGATTAAGCTCTTCACTTCGTAAAAACTAAATCATGAAAAAAGTCGCTATTTTATTGTTTTTGGTATCCTTTTTCGCCTTCTGTCAAGAAGGAAAACAGGAGGGCGTTGTTCACTATGAGCGCACGACTTTTTGGGTAAATATTATGTCTAGGCTGACTTATTTAAGTGCCGAAGAAAAAGATCGGATTAAATTGACTTGGGGAAGTACTGATGAAGGGTGGAAACAAAAAATGACCTTAGCATTTAATGAAAACCAAAGCTTGTATGCCTATGGTGAAGAAAATACAGAACAAGGCTGGTCTGGCAGAAAAGAGACTTTTTTCTTAACGAAGAATTTTGCTGCTGAGCACTCCACAGACTACATCGATATGTTAGGTAAAACCTATATTGTGGATGATACCTTGCACACGCCTACTTGGAAAATTTTAAATCAAATTAAGGAAGTTGCGGGCTATATCTGTATGAAAGCAGAAACGGTAGATACGGTAAAAAA
>JBEBDF010000126.1:0-4115 GCA_041157105.1 Bacteroidota bacterium
AGGCCTATGGATGCTATCTGTAGTGAAAAAAGTTCTAGGCGAGCGTGCTTATAGTTTTTGCCTTGGTTACCTTGTCTTGGGACAAGTATTCTTGCAAACGCAAGTTCGTAAGGTACAAACAGTATACAATTCCAAAGTTGACAAGACCACTCCTTACTATAAGCCCATCGTTAAGGGCTATAAATTCTTTGCTAAATCAGCTCTTTTTGTCTTGATCTATCTCTTAGTCATTGAGACGAATTTCTTCTATTTAACAGGGGAAATGCCTAGTGTAGATGACCTTCAGAATCCTAAATTATCCCAAGCCTCCGAGATTTATTCTGCGGATGGCGTGCTTCTAGGTAAGTTTTTCGCAGAAAATAGAACGCCTATCCGCGATTTCAATCAGATTTCTCCCTATTTAGTGAAGGCCTTAGTGGCGACAGAGGATGCGCGTTTTTATGAGCACACGGGGATTGATTTTCAAGCTTGGGCTGGGGTCTTAGTGGGAATCGCAAAAGGCGGAGATAGAGGGGGCGGAAGTACGATTTCACAGCAATTAGCGAAGAATTTATTTAAGACGAGAACGAAGAAAGGATTCGTTAAAACGGGCCTATTAGGCTACATACCTGGATTAAATAAGTTAATCTACAAATCCAAAGAATGGGTCACTGCTATTAAATTAGAGCGTTTTTATACGAAGGATGAGATTATACTTTGGTATCTAAATACAGTTGACTACGGTAATAACGCGTATGGAATTAAAGTAGCCTCTAAGACGTATTTCAACACCTCACCGGATAGTTTGAATATTCAGGAAGCTGCTATTTTAGTAGGTTTACAGAAAGCGACAACGACGTATAATCCGAAGCGTTACAAAGGTAAACCTTTGGCAGAAAACAAAGCATGGAAGCGCCGTAATGTAGTTTTAGCCCAAATGGTGAAAGCAGGTTACTTACGCAAATCAGATTACGATTCACTTGCTGTAATGCCTATTGAGTTGCGTGAAAACGAAGAATCTCCGTATGATGGCACTGGCAATTATTTTAAAGTTGCCGTAGCGAAATACCTGAATGAATGGGCGGAGAAGAATGATATTGAATTAGATCTGTACCGGGATGGCTTGAAGATTGTGACGACGATTGATTCGAAAATGCAGATTTATGCGGAAGAATCAGTGGAAGAAGGCATGCGGGCGACACAAAGGAACTTTGACAATCACTGGGCTAATCAAAACCCCTGGGTGGGTGAAAATGGTCAGGAAATACCCGGATTCATCGATACGGTAGCTAAAAGAACCGAATATTATAAATACCTAGCTACTCGCTTCCCTAAAAATCCGGATTCGGTAAAACACTACATGAAAGACGTGAAGCGTGATATGTGGGTCTACTCTCGTAATTCGATGGGTGAAGAAAAGCGTACAATGAGCGCTTACGATTCCATTCAATATTACAAGAAATTCTTGCAAGCAGGAATGATGACGATGGATCCATTCACGGGCCACATCAAAGCTTGGGTGGGGGGTTTAGATTTTAAATACTTCAAATACGACCACGTAAAACAAGGTCGTCGTCAGCCTGGATCTACCTTTAAACCCTTTGTCTACACCTCCGCTATTGATGGTCCGAAAGACTTATCACCTTGTTATATGATGCGCGATGAGCCATTTGAGATCGAGGTAGAGAATGCAAAAGGCGAGAAGGAAATGTGGCGACCAGGTAATGCAAACGGTGGTTTCTCGGGCAGAGAAATGCCTATAAAACGAGCCCTAGGCCAAAGTATTAACTCGATTACCGCCCGATTAACCAATGAAGTAGGAGCAGATACGGTCATGTATTATGCCAAGAAAATGGGAATCAAGAGTCCATTAAAGGCGGTCGCCTCTATTGGATTAGGTTCATTTGATGTGAATTTATTCGAGATGATCGGTGCTTATTCTGCATTCGTAAACGAGGGAATGCACGTAGAGCCTATGTTAGTGCAAGAGATCAAGGATCAGAATGGCAAAGTATTACAACGTTTCGATCCTACTATGGTGCAAGTAATCCGGAAGGAATCGGCCCAATTAGTTCGTTACATGCTGGAGGGAGTAATCCATGAAAGTGGTACGGGTAGTTCTTTATTATATGGCGAAGGAGATATCTTATTGCCAAAAGACAATCGATATGCGCGCGTTTTTGCTGGAAAAACAGGTACTACTTCGAATCACTCTGATGGTTGGTTCATAGGGATGTCGCATAATTTGATTTCCGGAGTTTGGGTAGGAGGAGATGATCGGTCGATTCACTTTAGAACGGGTGCTTTAGGTGAAGGCTCTAAAACAGCCTTACCTATCTTTAAACGCTTTATGATTAAAGTAGTCAAAGATCCGATGTTAGCTCAGTACAGACCTGAGCCGTTTGAAAAGCTGGATAGACGTGTAGTAAGGAAAGAATTTGATTGTTCAAACGGTTCCTATGCCTTACCTGATTCACTTCAAGTATCAGATGCAGAATTAGACTCCATGAATGCCTTATTAGAAAATAATGCAACCGCGTCGGATTCGACGGGTTCCCCTCAGTAAAATGGATAAACACGACATTGCCTCCTATTTTCAAGGCTTACAAGATACAATTTGTGCTGGGATTGCCTCGACAGATGGTGTAGCTTCTTTTAAAGAAGATAATTGGAAGCGGGCAGAAGGTGGGGGAGGACGTACAAGGGTTTTAGCTAAAGGGGCTATTTTAGAAAAAGCTGGAGTAAATTTTTCAGCCGTTGAAGGGCCACTTCATCCTAAGATGGTGACTAGTTTGAATGTAACAGAGGAAGTGGATTTCTTTGCAACTGGTGTTTCGATTGTGATGCATCCGGAGAATCCTTGGGTGCCCATCATTCACATGAATGTGCGGTATTTTGAATTAAGCAACGGGGAGTTTTGGTTCGGTGGAGGAATTGATTTAACACCGCATATCATCATTCCGGAGCAAGCGAAGTGGTTTCATGAGCAATTGAAAGCAGTTTGTGATCGTTTTGATCCAAGCTATTATCCGAAGTATAAAAACTGGGCAGATGATTATTTCTACAGCCCGCACCGCGAAGAGACTCGTGGAATCGGTGGAATCTTCTTTGATTATATTAAAGGGGATAAAGCAACAGTTTTTGAGTTTGTCAAAACGGTAGGTGAATCTTTTGAGCCTATTTACAGTCATTTGATGCGCATCAATGCGTCTACAACATACACACAAGCAGAAAAGGAGTTTCAATACATTCGCCGTGGTCGCTATGTAGAATTTAATTTAGTACACGATAGAGGTACGAAGTTTGGATTAGAAACAAATGGACGGACGGAATCTATCTTAATGAGTTTGCCGCCAATGGCAACTTGGGAATATATGTATGATCCTCAGGTTTATCCGGAAGGACAAAAGACCTTTGATTTATTGAAAAAAGGTATTGACTGGGTATAAAAAAGGAGCTTCGAAGAGCTCCTTTTTGATTTATTCTGCCTCCCAAACAATATCAATGCCTTTCGGTGTCATTAACAAAACGCGAGTGGGAGCGGGTAGTAAAACTAGACGGGCATTGGCCACCGGATCCTCGATCCATTCTACTTCTACTCCTTCTTTTTTCCCAATTTCGATTTCACCGTCAGCTGTCTCGACGAATTTCTTCGCTAAATAGGCAGTAGGTAATAACACGTCTGATTCTGGGCAGTGCTTTAAGTGTACCTTTTCTAGGATTTCCTCTAATTGATCGCCATATTTCTCGTTGAAATCATCTTCTAGGTCATGTAGCATCTCTTCTACATCATCGTAGGTATCATCCGAGTAATTCAATTTGCTCAATTCTAATCGCTTCTCTAATATGGCGATCATCGCCTCATCAATCGTATTCATAAGATTCATTTAATTTTTACAAAGATATGTTTTGAAAAGGAGATTCCCTTGGAATTGTCGGGTCAAAACTGATATTTCCTTTCTCGATGGATAGACCTGAGGCGAAATTATTGGTGTACAATTGACCTGTACCTAAGCCCTGTGGAATATTAACGGCATAATCCCCGGTCAGTTGAGCGATGGCTTGCAAGCCTATATTGGATTCCAAAGCAGAAGTTATCCACCATTCCTTGCCGTTTTCAACAGCCCAATCAATCC
>JBEBDF010000127.1:0-4036 GCA_041157105.1 Bacteroidota bacterium
GAAACCAATACCGATACCTAAAATTCCCAAAGAATAGCCTGTAGAAGGCCAATGAAAAGGTATCGCATCCATCTGATGGAAATAACCCGTTAAAAAACAAACGGGGTAGTTCAGTAAAATGGCGATCCGTGTGTCGATATTAAACTTCGCGTGTGCCCGAAAATTCACTAATAATAAGACAGAGAAAACAATGGTTAAAAGTAAGGCTATCATCTTATGAATTCTTAACTAAGTCCTCTAATAAAGCCACATATTCGGGAGAATTGTTTAAGCTCTCCACTAACTGCCAATGCTCGCCACCTGCTTCTTCGAAGAGTTCTTTGTACTCCTCGCCTACTTCGATAGTGGTTTCTAAACAATCTGCAACAAAGGCTGGTGAGAAAGCTAAGATCTTCTTTTTGCCTTCTTTTACCAGTTTCTTAATCGTCTCATCCGTGTAGGGTTGTAACCAAGGGTCACGGCCTAAGCGACTTTGGAAAGCTGTACCAAAAGTACCCGGTTTCAAGCCCATCTCCTTCGCAATTAAACGCGTAGTTTCATGGCATTGTGCCCGATAGCACGTGTGATTCTTTTCGGTAATTGTTTCACAGCAAGTTCCAAAAACGCAGGTATTTTTGGTGATATCTCCTTTGCGAATATGGCGTTCTGGAACACCGTGGTAAGAGAATAAATAATAATCGAAGTCGACGTCTTTCTGGTAATTCGCTGCTTTATCGGCGAAGTATTTGGCAAAAATAGGATGCTGGTAAAAATAGCTTACGATGGAAAGAGAAGGCATAATTTGCCAGCCTGACATGATTTCCATTACACGCTCATAAACCGAACCTGTTGTAGCGGAAGCATATTGTGGGAAGAAAGGAATAACAATTAATTTCTTCAAACTAGCTTGCTGCATCTCAGCCATCACCGACTTTAAATCCGGACTTTGGTAGCGCATCGCTAAACGGACCATATAACCCTCGCCTAAGGAATCGGCTAAGGATGCACAAACGTCTTCCCCATAAAACTTCAAGGGAGAACCTCGTTCTTCCCATAATTCTTTATAGATTTTAGCAGATTGAGGCGCTCTAAAGGGTGCTATAATGCCATTCACTAACAAATACCGAAATGGATAGGGTATGTCGATGACACGACCATCCATTAAGAACTCCCGTAAATATTTACGCACACTAGGTGTACCAGGATCATCTGGGGTTCCCAGATTCACTAACAAAACTCCGATCATAGCTTTTATTAAAGCACAAATTTGTGCCTAAAAAACTAGAATACCCAACCTTCCGGAGTAATTTTTGTTCTAGTGTTCGATTCGAAACAAGGTACTTTCTCTTGACAACCTACAGATCCTGGAGGACAAGTATAAGTTTCTCCGGGAGTTACTGAAATAATAGGCAATTCCCCTACTGGAATATTCTTCGAACGATCGATGATAAAAATCTTTTTTCGCACAGAGAATACATTGAATATACCGATTACCTTTTCTGCTGGGTTTGTCAGCGATTTGATATTTAAACTAAATCGAGTCTCCGCAGGAACATCAAACAAGGAACCTGATGATTGGATTTGAGAAATTAAAGATTGATAAAAATCGTAAGCACTACGTGTAATTGATCTCTGCTCCAAACGGAAGTAATAAGGAGTCCAATTATCAAATGGAATACGCGCTACTTGTCGACCTACCACACGTTGTCCATTGGTTAATACATCTGAGAACACATTTAAATCATTGTTCGTAGAAATATCCCAGCAATTCCCATCACACATGTAATTTAAAATCGCATCTGTTGGGAAACGAGGTTGAACGCAATCAAATTTCTTGAAATCATAACGTCCACCGTCTGTACACGTGGCGCATAGGCGTATTTTTTCAAAATGCTTCCAATTCCACAGGTAATAATCTCCTTCCGTAGGTAGGTCTTTAAAGTCCAAATAAACTGAAAATCCAGCCCTGCGAATATCTACTTTGGAATATTGCTCTAAAGTCTCAAAACGAGTAATCACATTCTCAATTTCAGGGACAGCTTTCATCGTTTCAACTGAACTCTCGTATGCTTGACCGGTTAGTAGTTTAACCGATAATTTATACGATGAACCTACAACACCCTTAAATCCAGCAACGGGATAATAGGTGCCGGTAGGTGTACCTTCCGTGAAAGTTGTTTTCACTCCATTTTGATCCGTCAATATAACCACCGCTTTCGAAATAGGTAAGGAGAATTGAGAAGTTAAGCGATTAGATGAACTCGTTAATCGCACTTTACTCAAAGCTGCATCATCTGAAATATCTGCTTCGATGGTGGTAAATGAGGTGGAGTCTATTTGGACAAAATCTTGAATTGGATTTACGCATGCCCAAGTCACTAGACCAAGTAGCAAGACATAAAAAAGTATATTTCTGATAGATAAAGGCATATTAGAAGAATTTGAAATTATAGGTCAACGAGATAAATGGCGAAGCGAATACACTTAATTCATACGCCCTTAGACCATTTCTAGTCGATTTGAAGAATACAGAATAGGGGTTTTGGCGACCATATAAATTATAAATGGTAAATACCCAGCTTCCCTCCCAACGTTGTTTTTTCATCGACGGGTTATTAATCGTCCAAGAGAAATCTAATCGGTGATAGTCTCGAATGCGATCGTTATTTCGTTCTGCAAAGACAGGGAATTTTTTACCTCCAATCTCGTATGAACCAGATGGTGAAGAGAAAGGACGTCCTGTATTGTAAGCAAAGGTAAACGAGAAACTATGGTGAGTCGTCGGTTGAATGTTCAACATCATATTAAAGGTGTGCGGCTTGTCATAATTAGTGGCAAACCATTCCCCTCCATTAATGGATTGAATTTCAGGATAATCCCCGATCATTTGATTGAAGGCACGCGCATAGGTATAGGAAACCCAACCAGACACTTCCCCTTTCTTTTTTTGGACCATCAACTCCATTCCATAAGCCTTGCTCTTACCTGTAATTAATTGCGTTTCAATCGTCGGGTTTAATTGCAAATTAGCTCCTGAAATAAAATCAAGTGTATTTCTTACGTCTCGGTAGTATGATTCAATTGAAGCCTCATAAACGTTTTCATTAAACGTTTTAAATAATCCCAAGGATAGGAAATCACTTTGCTGTGGTTTAATGAAATTATCCGCTGTCTTCCAGCGAGAAGTAGGTAATGGAGTTGTATTATTCGATAATAATTGGAAGAATTGTTGTTGTCGATTATAGCCAAACTTCATCGTCGTATTCTCCGCGAGTGAATACTTCATCGTAACACGCGGTTCGAATCCGCCATAAGAGGCCATCACCTCACCATCCGCATACGTGTTCTTCCGAAGAATGGTATTCAGGGACGGCATTTGGCCTGGAGCATATACATTTTCTGTACCGGCTCCCATGCGGTAATAATGCGAATACCGTAAACCAGCCTGCAGTGTAAATTTATCACTTAAGGTCCACTCATCATCTGCGAAAACAGCTAACTCGTAGGATTGCTCAAAAGGCAATTTGACAGTTGATACCCTTGAAACAACTCCTTCGTTTAGAATACCAGGATTAATATCGTAGCGGGTAGCAGTTGCCCCGAAATTCATTTTGTGGCGTTCATTAGGCTGGTAATCAAAGCTTGCCGTCAAATTACGGTACAAAATGGAGCTCTTCAGATCAATCGTATTAACAGAGTCAGGTGCAAATGTTTTTGTCGAATAATCTGTATAAGAACCACTCACCATCATATTTAACTTGGGAGAAAAATAATGATTCCAATGACCTGAAAAATTGGTATGTCCATAATTAAACGAGGTTTGCTTCGCAATGACATTCTCAATGCTAAACAACGAATCTACGCGATAGTAATCGTGACTTAGGTAAGAAGACAAGGAAATGGTGTTCTTCGTATTAGGACGGTAATAGATTTTTGTGGCCACATCAGAGAAGTTTGCTCTCAAGTTTTTCAAATAATCGGGCGCAAACCATTTGAACATAAAGTCATTCACCGATAATCGACCTGCTACTAAGACCGATAATTTCTCTTTAATCAA
>JBEBDF010000128.1:0-4003 GCA_041157105.1 Bacteroidota bacterium
GGTTTAGAAGTAGTTCCAGGTGCCTCCTTACCAGAACACGTGTTAGCAACGGCTTGGTTTACATCGAAATTAAACCAAACCATCATCGATGTTCAAGATGACTTCAGCAAATTCCGTATTTCCGATGCCCTTTTAAGCATCTATAACTTAGTTTGGGATGACTTCTGCGGTAAATACTTGGAGATCATCAAGCCAGCGTACCAAAGCCCGATTCACGCCGACACGCTACGTGATGCATTGAGTTTATTTGATTCATTAATGCGTTTGATGCACCCCTACATGCCATTCATTACAGAGGAAATCTGGCAGGTGATCGATGAGCGTGCGGAGGGAGAATCCATTTGCAAAGCGGAATTCCCAATAGCAGGCCCTGTTGATGCTGCACTAGTGGCTCAATTCGATGTCGTATTCGAAGTGGTAACGAAGATTCGCGAAATCCGTAATTCGAAACAGTTATCACCTAAGTTAGCGTTAGCACTTCACATTAAAGCGGAGAATCAAGCGGCTTATGCCCCTGTAGAGGCCATCTTAGTGAAACTAGCGAACCTAGAGTCTATCAACTTTGTTTCTGATGCGGTAGCTGATGCCCAAACTTTCGTAGTAAAGGCGGATCAATTCTTCGTTCCATTAGCGAATGACGAAGATCCAGCTGTTGTAAAGGCTGAATCAGAGAAGGAATTAACTTACTTGCAAGGTTTCAAAAAATCAGTCGAAGCAAAATTAGCGAACGAGAAATTCGTAGCGAATGCGAAACCAGATTTAGTGGAGCGCGAAAGACAGAAACTAGCTGACGCGGAAACCAAGATTCAATCCTTACAAGAATTGTTAGCTCGTTTAGGATAATGAAAATTCTCTACGCCATATGCTTTTCATTGTTGTTTTCTTGTTCATCGGAAAAGGAAGCACCGGCGACAGCTATCGAGTGGGATTTCCAGCGATTAGAGCGAGAAATGGCATCCGCGAAATCGGAGACAGAAATGGCAACTTTGTTGTCGAAGCACCCTGAAATCAGCGTTGGCTATTTCGGTGCGACCCCTTCGAATGCCCCGTATTTAGCACAGGATTTATTCCGTTTGTATGCGAATCCGGATTTACGCAAGTTCTATGATCAAAGTCAAGAGGCAGGTTTTTTCGGAGGTGATGCGCTAGAAAAAGAGTTAAAAGAGGCCTTCACTAAGATTCAGCAAGAATTTCCTGGTGTCAAAACACCCAAAATCAGAACCGTGTTCTCGGGATTTGGTGGGATCGGTGGTGGAGAATATACCGCCCAAAATTTAGTCGTTTCTGACTCCCTGATTATCGTGGGTTTAGACTACTTTATGGGCTCGAAAGGTCTTTACAAGGCCCCTAATGTCTACGAATACCAGCTTCGCAAGCTAGAGCCTCAAGCGCTGGTAGCTCAAATCATCCTGCAGTATTCTGCCTATTTGATTAAACAAACAGACAATGATGTCAGTTTATTAAGCGATATGATTTGGTATGGAAAGGGCTACGTTTTCACGAAAACGATTTTACCATCCGTGCCTGACAGCCTACTTTTTGGCTATACGCAACAAGAAATTGCGGAGACGAATGCCTTCCAAAAAGAAGTTTGGGAACATTTTATCGATCGTAAATTGTTATTCAATACCGATAAGGCTATCAAGTCAAAGTACCTGGACGAACGACCAAAAACGACCGAAATTGGCCCAGCATGTCCTGGCGGCATTGGCCGTTGGTTAGGATGGCGAATTGTGGATTCCTATTGGAAACAAAAGCCTAAGACAACATTAGCAAAGATATTGACTGACCCGGAAGCGAATCGATTATTCCTCGATTCAGGCTACCGCGGCGAAGCAGATAAAAAATAAAATGGCAAAAAAACAGCACGGTGATATAGGCGGAGGAGTAGATCCAAAAGATGCCGTTAAAGTAAGCAAACAAGGCCTTTCCAAGGCCATCAAAATCTTCCGTTTTGTCGTTCCCTATAAGTGGACCTTCATTATCGGGATGGCATTTCTCTTGCTTTCTAACCTCACAACCCTAAGTTTCCCCCTTTTAATCGGTGAAATGACGAAGGTCATCGAAGGCAAATCGACTTACAAAATCAACGAGGTTACCCTGTTCTTTTTCGCGGTTTTAATCGTCCAAGCCATCCTCTCGTTCTTCCGCATCTATACCTTTGCGCAAGTCTCTGAGAAAGCCATGCGTGATGTGCGTCAGACACTTTATGCTAAAATCATCACCCTGCCCATTTTCCATTTTGAGAAAAGACGCGTAGGTGAGTTAATGAGCCGTATCACATCAGATATCACGCAATTACAAGACGTATTATCAATCACCTTAGCCGAATTCTTCCGCCAGGTTTTCACCCTCGTAGGTGGTGTGGCGTTAATTACCTACATCTCCTGGAAGCTGACTTTGTTCATGTTAGCCACTTTCCCGGTCTTAGTAATTTCTGCGATTGTATTCGGTAAGTTCATCCGTAAGATTTCCAAAAAAGCACAAGACGAACTAGCTAACACCAATATTATCGTCGAAGAAACCTTGACTTCGATACAAGCTGTCAAAGCCTTCACCAACGAAAAATACGAGGTAGATCGCTACACCACTTCCTTAAATAAGGTCTTAGGCGAAGCTTTGAAAGCCGCAACGCTACGTGGTGGTTTTGTAAGTTTTGTGATCTTCGCACTATTTGGTGGAATTGTGGGAGTCGTTTGGTACGGTGCCGCTCTGGTGGCCCAAGGTGATTTAATCTTAGCAGATCTATTAACCTTCATTTTCTATACAGCTTTCATCGGAGGCTCTGTAGGTGGTTTGGGCGACATTTATGCCCAATTACAGAAAACCATTGGCGCCTCAGACCGTATTCTTGAAATCCTAGGCGACCCATCGGAGATTGATTTAACTCGCGATACGACTACTTCTGCAGTAACTTTCGGCCAAATAAAAGTACAAGACCTCGAGTTCTCCTACCCCTCACGCCCATCGGTTCAAATCATTAAAGGAATCAACTTTACTATTGAACCTGGCCAAAAAGTAGCCATCGTAGGCACCTCAGGAACAGGTAAATCGACACTTGCCCAATTGTTGATGCGTTTTTACGAACCTTCGTCAGGCTCAATTTCCTTGGGAGATCGTGCCATCGCAGATATTGACATCACTGATTGGCGTAAAATGGTTGCCCTAGTACCACAAGAAGTTCTTTTATTCGGTGGAACCATCCGTGAAAATATTGCCTACGGTAAACCAGGCGCTACCCAAGAAGAAATAGAATCCGCTGCTGAATTAGCCTACGCCAAAGAATTCGTCGAATCCTTCCCGGAAAAATGGGATACCATGGTAGGTGAACGCGGTGTAAAATTATCAGGTGGCCAAAGACAACGCATCGCCATTGCCCGCGCCATTCTCAAAAACCCGAAGTTCTTATTATTAGACGAAGCAACCAGTGCACTCGATTCAGAATCAGAAAAGTGGGTACAATCAGCCTTAGAAGAACTCATGAAAAACCGAACAAGTTTGATCATCGCACACCGGCTATCTACCATTCGTTCAGCCGATTTAATCATCGTGATGGAAGAGGGCAAGATCGTAGAATCAGGCTCACACGAAGATTTAATGAAGAAGAAATCGGGTATTTACCAAAATATGGTCAAATTGCAAACCGAACATTTAGGCTAAATGAGTTCCACCTATTCCCTTTCAGACTTTGATTTACGATCAACCCCTTGCAGATTAGACGTACTGTCTTCTTTTCAAGCGGTGGATTTTGCCTTAAGTCAGGGAGATATTGAACAAAACCTGAGTGAGCAATACGACCGTGTAACCATCTACCGTACGCTCAAGACTTTCCTTTCATCAGGATTATTACACAAGGTTTTAGATGATAACGGAGGTGTTAAATACGCCCTGTGTAAAGAATTATGTCATCAAGGTGATCACCACCACCAGCACGACCACGTGCATTTCAAATGCAACCAATGCGGCCAAACTACTTGTCTAGAATCTGTACACATTCCAACCA
>JBEBDF010000129.1:0-3990 GCA_041157105.1 Bacteroidota bacterium
ATTCTTGTATGAAAAAGACCTTGTTCACACTTTTATTTGCTCCCTTATTGAGCTTCGCTCAAGTGCCTGTTTCAGGAATTTGGCGAGCGGAAATTTCTACACATGGAGGAGCTCTACCGATACATTTCGAAATAAATGCCGGCTCTAAATCCGGTAATCTAGATATCAAATTGATCAATGGAGCCGAAAAATCTACTCTTGGTGAATCGTATTTTAGAGCTGATTCTCTTGTTATTCCATTCGACCTGTACGACGCTGAACTTGTATTTAGGGTAACAAAAACGACTGAAATGAGCGGGTTTTTCGTCAAAAAAAGAAATGGCAAAACGGCTTATCGAATGACCATTTCTGCACTTGCTGGCGATGCAGACAGGTTTCTAAACTTAAAACCCTCCAGCTTAAAGGTAAGCGGCAAATGGATGGCAGATTTCTTTAGTGATGCCACAAACCATAGCCCTGGCGTGGGTGTCTTCGAACAAATAGGAAACAAGGTGACCGGGACTTTTTTGCGTACCTCAGGCGATTACCGGTTTTTACAAGGCAATGTTAGTGGTGACAGTTTATTTCTAAGCTATTTCGATGGCAGTGGTGTCAACATGTTAAGAGCAAAAGTAAACGGAACGCATTTTACTGGCCGCTATACTTCTGGATTAAGTGGAGTAAGAACAGTGGAAGCGAATTTTGATCCAAATGCAGCCTTACCTGATCTGAAGAAATTAAGCTTCCTAAAACCAGGTTACGATCGAATCGATTTCAAATTACCGACCACATCAGGTGAGCTAATTAGTTTACAAGATGAGCGCTTCAAGAATAAAGTAGTCGTTATTGAACTAATGGGATCTTGGTGTCCAAACTGTTTGGATGAATCCAGGTATTTATCTCCATTTTACAATAAATACAAAGATAAAGGGGTAGAAGTAATTGGTCTTGCTTTTGAAAATTCGGCAGATTTGGCAATTTCAGGTCCGAAAATCAATAATTTCCAAAAGAAAATTGGAATCAGTTATCCCCTCCTATTTGCAGGTACGGCAGAGGATAAAACCATTGCGCAAGTGCTACCAATGCTTAGTAAAATGAACGGCTACCCTACCACTTTTATCATTGATAAAAAGGGAATCGTGAGAGAGATTCATACCGGTTTCTCAGGACCTGGTACCGGAAAATATTATGCGGATTGGATCTCAGATTTTGAGCAAACAGTTCAGAGCCTTTTAGCTGAAAAATAATGAGATTAATCGCCCTACTTTGTTTGTTTTCGCTCGCGGTTCAGGCAGAGAAGCCCTCTTTTAAAAAGTGGAAAACTCCCTTAGCTCTCGGCATTGCAAGTGGAATTACGTACAATCCATTTGCTAAAAAAATTCAGACGAAAATTGTAGCAGCAGGTCATGTGACACCTTTGGACGATTATATTCAATATGGTCCTGCTGCCCTGTATGTGGGCTTGAATATAGCCACATTTAAAAGTTCGGAGGCTGCTTTTGATCAGGCAGGAGTCTTTCTTATCGGGACGGGAATTTATGCGGCGACTACGTATGGATTAAAAGCGGCCATCACAGAAGCTAGACCGGATGGATCAGATAAAACATTTCCTTCGGGACATACCGCTACGGCTTTTTTCGGGGCAACCGTTTTAGCACATGAATACCGAGACACCCATCCAGAATTTGTCATCGCAGGCTATACCTTAGCCACTGCCACAGGTGCTTTGCGCATCGCGAATAATAAACATTGGGTAACAGACGTGTTGATGGGATCCGCGATAGGTATTGCTTCGGCTGAATTAGCCTATATTTTATACCCAAAAGTGCGTACTCAATGGCAAAAACTGAATCATTTTACCTTGACTCCTCAGGTTGCACCAGCGTATTATGGTGCGAGTGTGTCTGTTGGTTTTTAATTCAAAAGTAAATAGAGGCCTGCACCTGCGAAATACCCCATTAAGGCAAGAAAGCCTATTTTTTTCAGGTACCAGCCAAATTCGATTTTCTCCATTCCCATCACGGCAACTCCAGCTGCAGATCCAATAATCAAGATACTTCCTCCCGTACCCGCACAGAATGCCAAGTATTCCCACATCGGATGATCCATAGGGAAATCAGTCAAGGAATACATCCCCATCGTAGCTGCCACTAAGGGCACATTATCCACTACTGCAGACGCTAAACCGATGATAGTAATTATGAGATTTTGGTTGCCCAATGAGTGCGCTAATTGATCCGATAACGCATGTAAATAGCCAAAGGACTCTAAACCTCCTATAGCCAGAAGAATTCCTAAGAAAAAGAGAATACTGGACGTATCGATTTTAGTCAATGCATATCCTACACTCAAATGCTTCTTCGCCTCCTCATCTTTCTCTGAATGCAAGAGTTCAGACAGAATCCATACTAAACCTAAGGCTAGTAAAATACCCATATAAGGGGGCAAATGCGTCAACGTTTTGAAAATGGGAACGCCAATTAAAGAACCTGCTCCTGCGAAAAGCATGATTTTGCCATCGCGTTCTTCTGTCGAACTTAAAGTAACGGAAGCCGCTGACTGACCAATTGCCTGATTTTTCAAGACATAAGAAGCCACAACTAAAGGCACTAATAACGCAACTAAAGAAGGTAATAACAAACTTTGAATAATGCCAGTAGCCGAAACTTGCCCACCTATCCACAACATCGTCGTCGTCACATCACCGATGGGCGACCAAGCGCCACCCGCATTCGCCGCGATCACCACGATTCCCACAAAATACTTACGGGTTTCCTTATTACTGATCAACTTACGCAGCAAGGTGACCATCACAATTGACGTGGTCAAATTGTCTAAAACAGCTGACATAACAAAGGTGATCAAACCCACTATCCAAAGTAGTTTAATCACCTTATCTGTTTTTATTAATCGAGAAACGAAATGAAATCCTTGGTGGGCATCGACTAATTCCACTAAGGTCATTGCGCCTAACAAGAAGAACAAAATCTCGGAGGTCGAGGCTAAGTGATGCCCTAATTCCGTAGTTGAACCGGTTGAAATCGCATAAAGTGTCCAGACTAAAACACCTGTAACTAAGGCTGTAGCCGTTTTATTTATCTTTAAGGGATGCTCTAACGTAATAGCTAAATACCCTAGAATAAAGACAATAATGGACGCGATTCCCATGTTATTTTAATTTCGCAACGGCCGCTTTAATGCGATCGCAAGCTTCTACAAGTTGCTCATCTGCAGCTGCCGTAGAAATACGCATACAATCTGGTGCACCGAATCCTGAACCAGCTACAGTTGCCACGAAAGCATCCGCTAATAACCAAGAACAGAAATCATCTGAATCATTGATCACGGTTTTACCATCTGTTTTACCGAAGTAATACGATATATCTGGGAAGGCATAGAATGCACCATCTGGCATATTTACTTTGAAACCTGGGATCTCGCGTAATTTTTCTACCACTAATTTACGACGGCGATCGTAGGCCGCTTTCATTTCGTAAGCGTGATCTAAGCTACCGTTGAAGGCCGCTACCGCTGCTTTTTGAGCGATAGAGTTCGTACCTGAAGTCACTTGACCTTGTAATTTTTCGATACCGTCTGCAATCCATTTCGCTGCAGCGATAAATCCAATTCTCCAACCAGTCATCGCATGGCCTTTCGCTACCCCGTTTACTGTGATAACGCGCTCTTTGATTTCTGGAATAGAACCGATCGAGAAGTGTCCACCTTGTGTGAAGTTGATGTATTCGTAGATTTCATCCGCTAGGACGAAGATATTTTCGTGACGCGCTACCACATTTGCTATATCCCGTAATTCTGATTCTGTGTAAACCGATCCTGTCGGGTTGTTAGGGGATGCGAACATCACCATTTTCGTTTTAGGCGTGATCGCTGCCTCGAATTGCTCTGGGGTAACTTTGAAGTTATTGTCAAAAGCTCCTTGAACGATCACCGAAGTTCCTTCCGCTAATTTTACCATCTCGGAGTAAGAAACCCAGTAAGGAGAGAAGATGA
>JBEBDF010000130.1:0-3943 GCA_041157105.1 Bacteroidota bacterium
GTATTGGAGGATTCCGAGCTTTGGTCCATCGATACAACACAATTAGCTTCTTTATATGAGGGGCATCGGGATATAGAACGTCTGTTCTCAAGATTATTTGAAAAGGCCTATGTGGAAACGATTCAACGGATAGAAAACTTGCAGTTTCATACGGCAGAGGAGCGTTACCATTTACTAGAAAAAGAGCAACCTGAGGTGTTAAAGCGCGCTCAATTAAAATACATTGCCTCCTATCTGGGGATCACCCAAGTGAGTTTAAGTCGCATTCGCGCGAAGAAATCCTAATTTAACATTTGTTAAGTAGTCCTAGTGGTCTAATTCTCAACTTTGTTGCGTAAAAGCAATGATATGGAGGTCAAATTAGGATTGAAAGAAAACTGGCAACAGTTTAGTTTATTAGTTTTAGTCAATGCATTCGTGGGAGGCATGGTCGGTTTAGAAAGATCGATACTGCCTCGTTTGGCTTCAGAGGAATTTCAAATGGCTTCACACACGGCGATTTTCTCGTTTATTGTTGTTTTTGGAATTGTCAAAGCCGTGACCAATTATTTTGCTGGTCATTTTGCGAATGCAGTAGGACGACGTCGATTATTGATTTATGGCTGGTTGTTTGCTATCCCTATTCCCTTTTTGTTGATGTGGGCACCTTCTTGGAATTGGATTATTTTAGCGAATGTTTTACTTGGGATTAACCAAGGTCTCGCTTGGTCTAGCACTGTGACGATGAAAATTGATCTGGTGGGGGATAAGCAGCGTGGTCTCGCGATGGGGATCAACGAATTTGCAGGTTACTTATCGGTGGGTTTAGTGGCTTTATTGACCGCTTGGATAGCGAATGCCTATGGCATTAGACCTTATCCTTTCTACATCGGTATCGTTTTTGTCGTATTAGGACTCGCTTTGAGTAGTATTTGGGTCAAAGACACCCAGCTTTTTGTGCACAAAGCCGCAGCTGAAAGTTTGGCACCTTTGTTACATAACCGATTTTGGGATACGAGTTTATTACATAAAAACCTGGGTGCCATTACACAAGCTGGATTAGTAAATAATTTGAATGATGGAATGATTTGGGGCTTGTTCCCTATACTCCTAGCCACGAAAGGGTTTAGCTTAGCGGATATTGGGCTAATAACGGCGATTTATCCTTTGGTTTGGGGATTAGCTCAGCTAGGAACAGGGCGTTTGTCTGATTTTATATGCCAAAAAGATCTTCTCGTGATTGGAATGCTTCTGCAAGGTATAGCTATTTTAGGCTTGCTATGGGCTGAGACCATTTTCGTTTATGCGGCCCTATCTTTTGTATTAGGACTAGGTACGGCTGTAGTTTACCCTACCTTTTTAGCCTCCATTGCGCAAAATACGCATCCAACTGATCGGGCGGCTAGTTTAGGGATCTTTCGCCTTTGGCGCGATTTAGGCTATGCTTTTGGAGCTATTTTGACAGGAATTCTAGCCGACTATTTTGAATTGAATGTCAGTATTATCGTAATTGGGTGCTTGACGGTAGCGTCGGCTGGGGTGTTGAAGGTGAGGATGACTTGTTAAAGAAGGGGCTTTTTCCAAATTGTGTTCATTCTGATTTTAAATTTCCTCCGGACTGACTACTGACCACTGGTTACTGAATACTGACCACTGCCTAGCGCAGCGACTTATCTAATTCCTCCTTACCAATCAACCCCACACTCGACCAAGTCTTCACCCCATTCTTGTACATTTCAAGATAAGGAATAGCTTCAATTTTCTTAGATTTTGCTAGTTCTTGGTTTTCATCTACATCGATCTCGATGAGTTCTACTTTACCATTCTGCGCTTTTACCCAATCCTTTAAAATAGGGCTCAATTGCTTGCATGGGCCACACCAAGTGGCGTTATAGTCAATGATGACCATCGGTTTGCCTTTGATTTTTTCAGCAAAACTTGCCTCGGTTAAACCAGCTGAGGCAGGTGTTTTCGATTCGCCTGTTGCGATAGGTAAACTCGCTGATTGCCACGCTAACATGCCACCTGTTAAATTGACGATGGATTTGAAGCCCATTTCTTTGAGCATTCCCGCCGCAGAAGAGGATCGTGCTCCTGATAAGCAGTAAACATACACTGTTTTGTCTTTGGCTAATTCGCCAGCGATTTGTGCGAAAGCTGGTGAACTAACATCTGCATTGATGGCACCTTCAATATGACCATTTTGGAATTCATCGATGGTTCTGACATCCAAAATCTGTGCTCCCGACTCTCCAGCCATTGCTGTTTGGAATTCTGTTGCGCCTAGATCTTGTTGTCCCTCCTTAGGCCCACAAGAAAATAAAAGACCTAAGATTAATAAAGAATAAAGTGTTTTTTTCATTTCGAATGTTGTTTAATAATTCCCTCTAAGGTACTCGCAGGAATGACCCCCGACTGGCGCCAAACTGATTTTCCATCCTTAAATAGGATCATCGTGGGCACTGAACGTATTTGAAATTTATCTGCTAAAGTACGATTCTTATCGACATCGATCTTAATGATCTTTGCTGAGTTCCCTATTTTAGCCTTCAATTGCTCTAAAATAGGCTTTAATTGTTTGCATGGGCCACACCATTCAGCTGAGAAATCAACTAATACAGGTTCTGGCGATTTTAATAATTCGGCGAATTTGCTCATGGTTGTTAGTATCTAGTAGTCGGTAATCGGTATCTAGTAATCGGTAGTCGGTATTCGGTATTCGGAAATGCGGAGGGAAAGATAGATAAGAGTGTATAGATTATAGATGACAGAGTAGAGAGTAAAGAATTCATCATTCACCATTTACCATTCACCATTTACCATTCACCATTCACCATTTACCATTTACCATTCACCATTTACCATTTACCATCTCCTCTCTCTACTCTCTTATCTTTAATCTATTCTTTGTGCTTTATGCTTTAAGAGACGTCCAAGCCCCACCATTGTGCACCTGTTCGAATCCGTTTGCTTTTAGCATTCGTTTAGCCATACCACTACGGCTTCCAGAACGGCAGCATGTGATGATAACCTGATCTTTCTTTAATTTGTTCAAATTGTTACCTAATGTTTGTAATGGTAAGTTGATGGCACCTTTTATGTGTCCGTCCTTGTACTCTGCAGGGGTACGAACATCTATTACCAATGCACCAGAAGCCATTAACTCCTTCATATTTATTTTAGGGCCAAAACCCAATAAATTCTTGATTAATTCGATCATAGTATTTTTGTTTTACTATGCAAAGCTACGTTTGTGTAGTTGTACATCTCGTGATAATAGTCACTTTTCTAAATTTTCCTTGAAAAGAGACTATTGTCACGAATGGTGTTTAAAATGAGTACTAGTTTTGTATCACATTGAATTACTATTATTTTGGTTTAGAGGTAATAAGCGAATAGAGGAGATTTTTTGTTTCCTCTATTTTTAAATTTAAAGTTTCCTAAAAGCAAAAATCATGAATACGGAAATACTCGCTCGAGTTCAATTTGCTTTCACAGTCGCTTTCCATTATATCTATCCTCCACTTAGTATCGGTCTTGGCTTTATTTTAGTCATTATGGAAGGAATGTATTTACGTACAGGACAGGAGGCCTATAAATTAATGACAAAATTTTGGATTAAGATATTTGCCCTCATTTTTGGAATAGGCGTTGCAACGGGTATTGTGATGGAGTTTGAATTTGGGACAAATTGGGCGACCTATTCAAAATATGTAGGAGATATTTTTGGAAGCGCTTTAGCTGCGGAAGGGATTTTTGCCTTTGCACTCGAAAGTGGTTTTTTAGGTGTTTTATTATTTGGTTGGAATCGGGTTAGTCCTGGTGTTCATTATTTCTCCACTATCATGGTTTTTATCGGTTCTATGTTTAGTGCTGTTTGGATTGTCGTGGCTAATAGCTGGCAGCAAACTCCCGCAGGTTATCATATTGTGGGAGAAGGGGTTCATGCTAGAGCTGAAATTAC
>JBEBDF010000131.1:0-3803 GCA_041157105.1 Bacteroidota bacterium
TGGTCAATTTTCTCGCAACAAACCTACATTAATTGAGAACATCATTACCTAAAGAATTATTTAGCGGTTATTTATTTATTAAACGGTAAAATGTCGGGCATAAAAAAAGAGGTCTTTTTCAAGACCTCTTTCGATGTAGCGGGGGCCAGACTCGAACTGACGACCTTTGGGTTATGAGCCCAACGAGCTACCAACTGCTCCACCCCGCGATATAATTGGGAGTGCAAAGATGCACGTTTCTTTGGGAAAAAACAAGTATCTTTGTAGAAATTATTCTTGCCTATCCTTTTTGAGGCAGTTTTTAAGTACATTTTATGACCCCCGAACACAAAGCAGGCTTTATCAGTATTATTGGAAAACCCAATGTGGGGAAGAGTACGCTGATGAATGCATTAGTGGGGGAAAGGCTTTCGATTGTGAGCTCGAAGGCGCAGACTACGCGTCACCGGATTTTGGGGATGTTAAATGGAGAGCACAAGGGTACTGAATACCAGATCGTTTACTCAGATACGCCTGGGGTTTTATTACCTAAATACGAATTACATAAATCCATGATGTCTTTCGTTAAAAGCTCCATAGAGGATGCGGATGTAGTGTTGTATGTGACGGATGTGTTTGATGAATTTGAAGATTTGGACTTTTTGTCCAATTGGAAAGATTTTACAGAAACTCCTATTCTTGTTTTATTAAACAAGATTGATTTAGTGACCATAGAGAAATTGGAGGAAAAGGTCGCGTATTGGCAGGGGATTTTCCCAGGCCGTCCGATTATTCCTATTTCGGCTTTGGAATCGGTTCATTTGGACCAAATCTTTAGCCACCTCATGGAACATTTGCCAGTTCATCCGCCCTTTTTTGATAAGGACGAATTGACAGATAAACCAGAAAAATTCTTTGCCTCCGAAATCGTTCGGGAGAAGATTTTCATGAACTATAAAAAAGAGATTCCTTACTCGTGCGAAGTAGTGGTGACCTCCTTCAAAGAGGAGCCTACCATTTTACGGATTGCTACGGAAATCTACGTGGAGCGAGTATCGCAAAGAGCGATTATCATCGGGCACAAAGGGGAAAATATCAAGAAAGTGGGTATCCAGGCAAGAGAGGATTTAGAGAAGTTTTTTGGTAAAAAAGTATTTTTAGAGCAGTTTGTCAAAGTGGAGCCAGATTGGCGTGCGAAGACCGACAAGCTGCGTTCATTCGGGTATTCACTCGATTAATTTAACAACGAATGTCAAATATTATTGCAATTGTGGGGCGTCCCAATGTAGGGAAATCTACTTTGTTCAATCGCTTGATCGAACAAAAGAAAGCTATCATGGACAATGTGTCCGGGGTGACGCGCGACCGCCATTATGGTTACGGTCAATGGATAGGACGTTTCTTTACCGTGATTGACACGGGAGGTTACGTGCATGGTTCAGAAGATAAATTTGAAGGAGCGATTCGCGAGCAGGTAGAATTAGCCATTGAAGAAGCTGCGGTTTTATTGTTCGTCGTAGATTGTTCCACGGGTTTAACGGATTTAGATAAAGATTTTGCGAACGTTTTACGTCGTTCAAAGAAGCCGGTTATCTTGATTGCTAATAAAGCCGATACACACGAGAAGGCCTATGCTGCCGCTGAATTTTATGAATTAGGCTTAGGTGATCCCTTTGCGATCGCGGCCGAGAGCGGAAGTGGTACGGGTGATATGCTTGATGTGATGGTTTCTCATTTTAAGGATGAAGGTATTGAAAATCCAGAATTAGGGATTCCTCGCGTGGCGATCTTAGGTCGTCCTAACGTAGGAAAATCTTCTTTCTTGAATGCGATCTTAGGAAAAGATCGTTCGATTGTGACCGATGAAGCTGGAACGACACGTGATGCGATTCAAAATCACTACACGATGTTTGGGAAGGATTTCATTATTACTGATACAGCCGGTATTCGCCGAAAAGCGAGAATCGATGACAATATCGAATACTATTCGGTCTTGCGTTCGATGAAGGCTTTAGAAGAATGCGATGTAGCGATTATTATCATTGATGCGACCACGATAGACCCGTTAACGGGACTAGAGGCGCAGGATATGAACATTGTCAGCATGGCGGACAAGGCGAAGAAAGGTATCGTATTGATGATTAATAAGTGGGATTTAGTGGCAAAAGACACGAATACCGCGATTCAATTAGAGAAAGCGATCAAGGAGCGTATGGCGCCTTTGAACTATATGCCAGTCATCTTTACATCGGTCATGGAGAAGAAGCGTATCTTCCAAGCTTTGGAGTTAATGCTTAAGGTCTACGAAAACCGTACGCAAAAGATTTCGACCTCGAAATTAAACGATGTGATGCTGGAGGTGATTCAAAGTTATCCGCCACCAGCCTGGAAAGGAAAATACATTAAGATTAAATATTGTACGCAGGTTTCGACCCCGTATCCAACCTTCATTTTCTTCTGCAACTTACCGCAGTACATTAAGGAAAGTTACGAGCGTTACTTGGAGAATCAGATGCGTAAAGCCTTCAATCTAGAGGGAACGCCTATTTCGTTATTCTTTAGAAAGAAATAGTTGTTGTATTTGGGAGAGGCTGATGAAACCGATTTGGCCTCTTCCACCTACGCCATAAATCCGATCTCCCACCTGACAAATGTTATGGTAGGGGCTTTTTCCTAGGCTAATCCACTGCTTTTTTAGGGTGTCAAATGCCGAGCTTTCCGCCGGCCCCGATAGAATCCAATACGGATCAGCCCATAAGATTTTCTCCACATAATAGGCTGGGGCATTGTTTACTTGCGTCCACGTCTTTCCTGCATTCTGGCTTTCTAAAACCGGCACAGGTCCTTCTTTTATCCGAGAATAATTTCCCCCTGCAATCCATAGATTTTTTGCGTCGCGAACACCCAGGCTGAAGAATCCAGTTCCTTCATCACCCGGAATTTCCGCGTAAATGCTTTCCCAGTTCAGTGCGTCCCTGCCGTACAGCACTCTGGCCTTAGGGCCGCCGCCCGTCACGATATAATAACCTTTTTTCGTCTTCTGTAAGCTCGATCCACTCGCTGCGAACGCTGCCTCACCTTTTTGTAGTTTGGGGTGACTCGCCGGATTCAGCAAAGAAAAGTCGCGTCCCTTGTCACTTATCCGAATCAAGCCATAAAACGGACCTGCCGGGTCCGATAAGATCAATCCCTGTTTCCCTTCCCATAGAATGGCATCGAAGAAATAGCCTTTCTCTTTGATTTGATAGGCCAGTTTCCAGCTTTTCCCCCCGTTTTCTGTGCGGAAAACCTTCGCTGCTCCATTTTCAGCCGGACCAGCACTCATCAGCAGGACGGTTTTGTCATCAAGGATAGCAAGGTCGCGGAAGTCCAAAGAATCCGCTCCGGGTACGTTGCTGACATTGAAATGAGCGCCGCCATCGCTCGAATGTATTACCGTACCTCGGGTTCCTCCTATCCAAATGTGCTTCCCATGAGAGCGAATCGCCCGGAAAGAAGCTTTGGTCTCTAGGGTGATGGGTGTCCATTGGGCTAGGCCTTGGAAAAATCCACAAATAAATAAAGCGAGTAATAGGCTGTTTTTTCTCATATCGATAAAGCGTTGCAAATTACGGATTTTGGCAAATAATGTTTATTTTTGAACCTTATAGCTTAAAATTTATTCGTCGACACGAAAATGAACACGAAAAATAATACATGGAAGAATTAAAACCCAAATCCCTGAATTTCTTAGAAGAAATCGTTTCTGAGGACATCGCGTCAGGAAAATACCCGAAAGGTATTTTGACTCGTTTTCCACCGGAGCCAAACGGTTACCTGCACAT
>JBEBDF010000132.1:0-3780 GCA_041157105.1 Bacteroidota bacterium
CGGTTCACCCGGATGTACTTTCGGCTATGCTCCCCTATTTCACGGAAATTTTTGGCAACGCGGGCTCTAGTTCCCACTTATACGGCTGGAGGGCTGCAGAAGCAGTGGAACAATCCAGAAACACCGTTGCTAGTTATTTTCAAGTAAAACAAGCAGAGGTAGTTTTCACTTCTGGTGCTACCGAATCCATTAATTTGGGAATACGTGGTTATCTCCAAGGTAAACCCAAAGGTCATCTTATCACTAGTGCGCTAGAACATAAAGCTGTATTAGAAGTCTTTCATGCACTAGAGAACGAGGGTTGGGAAGTGACCTATATAAAGGAGGTGTCAGAATTAGCCTTCGTATTTAGATCAGATACGGCATTAGTTTCCTTGATGCTCGTAAATAATGAATTAGGATCCATTTTGCCTTATCAGGATGTGCTCAAACTTTGTGAAGCTAGAGACATTTGTTTTCATTCGGATGCTACACAGGCTTTAGGTAAAATGGAGTTGGATTTGAATGCATTGCCTCATTTAATTAGCTTTAGTGGACATAAAATTTATGGGCCTAAAGGTATTGGTGGATTAATCGCTAGAAAGCCTATTCAAGCTATTTCCTATGGCGGTGGTCAAGAACGAGGGTTAAGACCAGGGACTTTACCAGTACCCTTGATCGTGGGTTTAGCGAAAGCTGTGGAATTCATTCCAGAGTTCTTATCGAAAACTGCTTTTTATAAGGCATCTATTGAAAAATTAAAGACGATCATACCTGCTGATTCCCTTAATACACCAACGAATTCAGTGCCCTCCATCTTGAATTTCACGCTGAAAGGAGCTGATGGGGAGCGCATGTTTCAGGTATTGAATGCACTTGCTTTTTCGAATGGTTCGGCTTGCAATGCCAAAACTGAACTACCTTCGCATGTGTTAAAAGCTTTAGGTCATTCTGATGAGGATGCATTAGCGAGCGCTCGACTTAGTTTAGGCTATTTTACAACATCTGAAGAGGTAGATGTAATTTGTGAAATTCTGTCTCAAAAATTACCCCAGCTCCTATGAAAGAATTAATTCAAATTATTCAGCAAGTCAAGGAGCTACAAAAGACCGAAAGGAAGTTTGTTTTAGCCACAGTCGTGCAAGTGGATGGCAGTGCCTACCGTCGACCAGGTGCACGAATGTTGATCTCTGAAGAAGGAGATTGGTGGGGAGGAATCTCTGGAGGGTGTTTAGAGGGTGATATTTTAAAAAAAGCTCAATTAGCGCTCTATTCACAAGAATATAAATCGATTACCTATGATACACGAGAGGAAGATCCTTTTGCTTTAGGTATCGGATTAGGATGTCAAGGTGTGATAGAGATTCATATAAATCCTTTTCAAGATCAGATTAATCAGCTTGTAACAGCCTTAGAAGATCACATTCAAGGAAATGTAGCTCATACTTTATCCATCTGTTATGCTGGAGATTTTCAAATTTCGCTAGAAGAAGCGGCTGAATCTCATGCAAGTAAATGGGCAGAGGATACTTTCACTGAATTCTTGCCGGCACCGATGACGGTATGGCTTTTTGGGAATCAGTTTGATTCACATGCTTTTATTCATCAAGCCGCTTTATTGTCTTGGCGCGTGAATTGGGTGGGTATTTTGTCTAAAATGAAGGCTAATTTGCCTGTTAATGGGCGATCTAGTTATGAGGATTTTGGGACTATAAAAAACTCCGATTATGTCGTGATGATGACCCACGATTTAGACAAGGATGTTAAGATTTTACAGCGCTTAATTGAATTGCATACAAAACCTGCTTATGTAGGAATTTTAGGACCTAAGAAAAGATTTGAAAAGCTTCAAAACCATTTTGAAGCAGATTTAGTTACACAATTACCTATCGCTACTCCCATCGGATTAGATCTAGGTGCTGAAGGCCCAGAAGAGATTGCGATTTCTATTCTGGCTGAGATTTTATCTATAAAAAACAACAGAAACGGACAGCGCTTACATCTACGTGATCGAGCTATCCACGAATAATATGAGTACACAAATAGACCGCCTAAAAAATACGATTGCGCCCCTACGAGAGGCATTAGTTCAACATCCGATTAATTCCTTCATTCAAAGTCCAGCTGAATTAGAAGTGTTTATGCAGCATCACGTTTTTGCTGTTTGGGATTTTATGTCCTTAGTTAAGAAGTTGCAGCAGGAATTTACCTGTGTTGAACTTCCTTGGAATCCGAAAGGCCCCGCCGAAGTTCGTTACTTAATTAATGAGATTGTCTTAGGTGAAGAGTCGGATGTAGACCAAAATGGTGTCTATATTAGTCATTTCGAACTTTATTTACGTGCTATGGAGGAATTGTCTTTCATGCCCTCTCCTTTTCTACAAGAGTTGAGAACGTATGCAAGTTTAGATGAATTACTTTTGGCCATACCAAAGGCTGCGATTCCGGAGTCTGTGAAGCAATTTTTAAGCTTCACTTTTTCTGCGATTAAAAATAGAACCCCTGAGGAGGTGGCAGCCATCTTTACCTTTGGAAGAGAAGATATTATCCCTGAAATGTTCCAAGTGATTGTGGATCAATTGAAAAGAGATGCGCCGGAGAAGGTAGAAACCTTAGTCTATTACCTAGAACGGCACATTGAAGTAGACGGTGGTCATCACAGTGAATTAGCATATCGCATGATGGATTATCTGTGCGGTGATGAGGAGGAAAAATGGGCACGCGCTACGCAAGCAGCAGTTGAATCGTTACAGGTGAGACTTAAGTTGTGGGACGGTATAGTAAAGCATAAAGAATAAAGCACAAAGAATAAAAAAGCAAAAAGCCCGATCTAGTAATAGACCGGGCTTTTAATTTTACCGCTTGGGCTTATTTTACCTCTTCGAAAGAAACATCTTCCGCGCCGCCGTCAGAACCATTTGCATCTGCATTTGCTGTAGGTTCGCCACCTTCAGCGCCAGCACCTGCTGCATACATCTCTTGAGATGCTGCTGTCCAAGCCGTGTTTAATTTTTCTAAACCTGCATCGATACCCGCTAAATCTTGTGAAGCATGTGCCACTTTCAATTCAGCTAAAGCACCTTCGATTGCCGTTTTATTTCCTTCCGATAATTTCTCACCGTATTCTTTCAATTGCTTGTCAGATTGGAAAATCAACGCATCAGCTTGATTGATTTTTTCTACTTTTTCTTTTTCTAATTTATCTGATGCTTCGTTTGCTTTCGCTTCGTTACGCATCTTCTCGATATCCTCGTCAGTTAAGCCGCTAGATGCCTCGATACGGATTTTTTGCTCCTTACCCGTTCCTTTGTCTTTCGCAGATACGTTTAAGATACCATTCGCATCGATATCGAAAGTTACTTCGATTTGAGGCACACCACGTTGTGCTGGCGGTAAACCATCTAAGTGGAAACGACCTAATGAACGGTTATCTTTCGCCATTGGACGCTCTCCTTGAAGTACGTTTAATTCTACTGAAGGTTGGTTATCCGCTGCCGTTGAGAATGTCTCCGACTTCTTCGTAGGAATTGTTGTGTTTGCTTCAATCAATTTCGTGAACACGCCACCCATTGTTTCGATACCTAAAGAAAGAGGTGTTACGTCTAATAAAAGAACGTCTTTCACTTCTCCTGTTAATACACCACCTTGGATAGCAGCTCCGATCGCAACCACTTCATCTGGATTCACTCCTTTTGAAGGCTTTTTGCCAAAGAATTTCTCTACTTCCTCCTGAATACGTGGAATACGAGTCGAACCACCTACTAAGATTACCTCATCGATATCAGAGTTCGTGTATCCAGC
>JBEBDF010000133.1:0-3718 GCA_041157105.1 Bacteroidota bacterium
AAGTCGTTAACGGCATGTATGGTCCTTATATCCAAATTGGGAAACGGAATGTGAAGATTCCAAAGGGAACTGAACCCGCAGATTTAACATTAGAGGACTGCTTGGCTTTAGGCGATGCGGCTCCTGCCCCAAAGAAAGCACGTAAAAAATAAGTATATGAGTCAGATTATTGATGGCAAGATGGTGGCCGAAACGATGAAAATCGCCATCGGTGAAGAAGTAAAACAGATGATAGCTGCCGGACAAAAAGTCCCGCATTTAGTGGCTATTCTAGTAGGTAATAATGGTGCTTCAGAGACGTATGTAGCGAATAAAGTGAAGTCCTGTGAGGAATTAGGTTTTGCTTCTACCCTGTTGCGTTTTGACCCGTCTATATCTGAGGCTGATTTATTAGCTGAGGTTCAAAAGGTGAACGATAATCCTGATATGGATGGCTTAATCGTTCAATTGCCACTTCCTGCGCACATTAATCCGGACAAAGTGATGGAGACGATTCATCCTTCGAAAGATGTAGATGGTTTTCACCCGATCAACATAGGTCGTATGGCAAAGGGTCTACCGGCGTATATTTCGGCTACGCCTCAAGGGGTGTTGGATTTATTAGCCTATTATAAAATCGAAACTGCCGGAAAGCATTGTGTGGTCGTAGGTCGTTCCCAAATCGTGGGTTTACCGATGTCCATCTTAATGCAACGTAATCACCCGGTGGGTAATTGCACCGTGACATTAACTCACTCGAGAACGCCTAATTTAGAAGAGATTTGTGCTCAAGGAGATATCGTAGTTGCAGCTTTAGGTAAACCAGAGTTTATCAAAGCAGCACACATTAAACCGGGTGCTGTCGTTATCGACGTGGGTTTAACACGCGTGGAAGACGCAACTAAGAAGTCTGGATTTGCGTTAAAAGGCGATGTGGACTTTGACGATGTGGCTCCTAAATGTTCTTATATCACACCAGTTCCTAAAGGCGTAGGTCCTATGACCATCGTTTCTTTAATGAAAAATACGCTCTTAGCTGCTAAGGGTGTGATTTATCCGAAAAATTAAGACTGATATAGATAGCGATAAAAGACTCCTAATGGGAGTTTTTTATCGTATTCATCATTCAAATAGATTTCTCCCGATTCTGCCTTATCTGGCACATTGAAGATCCCCTTCATTAAGTTTTCTACTACCAGTGTGGAGAATCCAAGCGAATACACATTCGTTAATAAAATATGTTCTTTCGGATCTAGAATCTCTTTAACGGAACGTAACATATCGTCAATCTGCTCCTCTAAGACCCATTTTTCACCTTCTGGACCACGTCCATAGGCAGGAGGATCCAATAGAATACCTTGGTAAAAATTGCCGCGTCTAGCTTCGCGTTTCACAAACTTCAATGCATCCTCTGCCATCCAACGGATATTGTCTAGCTTAGAGACTTCCATATTCTCTCTCGCCCAAGATAAAACGGGTTTCACAGAATCCACGTGGGTCACATCTGCTCCTACTTGTTTGCAGGCTAAACTGGCTCCGCCTGTGTAGGCGAATAGGTTCAGAATTTTGGGTTTGGGTGTTTTTAATAAAGGAATGTTTTTTGCCAAAAACTCCCAATTAGACGCTTGCTCAGGAAAAATACCTACGTGCTTGAACGATGATAAGGATATTTTAAAGTTCAGATCTAAAGTCTCTGATTTATAAGGCATAAACCATTTATCTGGAACCCCTTTCTTTACTTCCCATACTCCACGCTCAGAACTTCCTTTTTCCTTCTTAAAATAGGCGTTTGCTTTGGACGCCCAAAATTCCTCTGATAAGGTTTTCTGCCATACCGCTTGTGGTTCCGGACGACGCACGACGAATGCGCCAAACTGCTCGAGTTTTTCAAATCCACCAGAATCGATTAATTCATAATTTTTACCCCAGAATTCGGGTGTCTCAATGGCAATGGAAGCTAAATTTTTCAAATGCTAGGGGTTCAATGGAATTTTAGTCAGGAAATACACGGAGCGTCTTCCTTCCTCTGAATTATTAATGGTCTGATTTCCAGACGCTAAGAAATGGTTGCTAAACCAATAGTTTAAATCTGACTTTTCTTGACGACGAATCCGATCTCCTTCATTGTCGGTGCTCAATTCTTGTACTTTCTCGTCTCCAGATTGGCCTTCCGCCGTGATGTACTTAGAAATGATGCTGTTGCCTCTTTGGTAGGATAAGGTTAATACATCGCCCTGAAGTGAGGTTTTAATCTTCTGGATTAATTTATCCTCTTTTATATTATTCAAATCAATGGAGTGGTCCCACACTAAGTTTCCTTTTTCATCTAACTCTGCAATCACCGCATGCGTGTAAATCCAACCATCGAATTGCTGAGAATTGCTATAAGAATTATAGCCTCTATAGCCCCAAGGACTGTAATAACTAGAGAATGGAGAGTATAGACCATAATTTCCATATCCCCAACGGTACGGATTATACAGCATATTCCAAGGAGAATATAATCCACCTGCTAACATACCTATCGGTCCTCCGAATGGAGAATAGTTGACATACTTATAATCTGGATAAAAAGCCTCTGCTACAACGATGTAATGATCCCCTTTCTTACTGATTTCATGCATTAATAAGCGGTAGTCTAATCGAAGTTCCTCCCCTTTTTCTTCTTTGCTTTTAATCTTTTTCTCCTGTTTAGATTTCTGTTTTTCGCCTAAAAAATTGAAGAAATTGTCGAATTGAGTGAAGCTATGGAATTTTGAATCCTGTAATTCCCCATCCAAATAAGAACTGAAATACAATCCTTGTGAGCTAGGACCTTTGGATGAACCGATCGTGTTTTTATGTCCGTAGGTGCCCACAACCACTTGTAAAGAATCGTTTAATTGAGTGGATTTTGCATTCATTTGAGCGTATTGCTCTGTGGGGTTCATGCTGATTTGTCCTAATTGATTTCCATCCTCATCAAATGATTTAAGTAGCAATTGGTAGTTTTTTGCCTTCTTTCCAACAGAATATACGACGTTTATCTGTTGGTGCACCGTGTCTAAATCCATCGACTGAATTTCAGCTTGACCATTCACCACGGCCGGCAGGATGCGGGTTCTTTTTTCGGCTAAATTCGTAAACAAAATAACCGGCGTGTTATTTACGACTCCTCCGATGAATAGCGATTGATTTATTGCTTTGAAATTTGAAATCTCCATTTTCTCTACAGAGAATATTTGGAATTTCTCCATCTTTCCATCTTGTGGATTCACCCGAACAATGTAATAATTATTGCTTTTAAAGCGGCTAAATAACAAATGTAATCGACTGCCATCGTAGCAATGCGTCACATAATCTAAATTGCCTTCTACGGATCCTTGGTTTGACCAAACCTGTTCTAAATTCGTGTTGAATTTGCGAATTATGAATTCTGTTTTACCCACATGGGTTAAAACGATCACTCCCTTTTCACCTAGTGGTATCGAAAAAGATTCTAATTGCCCTGATTGTGGAATTTCAATTCGCTTCGTTTCTTGAGCGAAAGAAGTTAAAGTACATAAAGTAAATAGAATGACTAGGCGGATCGATTTCATATTTATTCTGCTAGGCTTAAAATAATATCGAATTCTGCTTTTGCTACGGGTGTGACGGATAATCGGGATTGTTTGATCAAGGCTAAACTCGATAATCGATCGTCTGCTTTCATCGCTTTTAAAGTCACCGTTTTAGCGAATTTCTTCACAGGAATCAGTTC
>JBEBDF010000134.1:0-3685 GCA_041157105.1 Bacteroidota bacterium
CCTTCGATCAGTTAGAGAAAGACTCTAACCGTGCGGTACAAGTTCCTGCTTCTTTAGTGTTGCAGTCGATTGAATACAACGTAATGAACGATAATGGTCGTCCATTCTCAGCAGAGATGCGTTGGAACCAGTTCTATTGCTCTAACTATAATTATTATGCGAATAATGAGTATAATTTAGGCCAAATGCCCAACCAATATACTACGTTAAAAAACGTAGTAAAGATGGAAGAAGAAGCGAAGAAATTAGGTTTAGCCGATGTGAATGGGTATTCTGCCTTAGGCAAGTTCTTCCGTGCTTATTTCTTCGATCAAATGTCGAAGCGTGTGGGTGATTTACCTATGACGGATGCATTAAAAGGAATTGCTAACACAGCTCCGAAGTACGATTCACAGAAAGTAATCTACGTTCAAATCTTGAAGTGGTTAGATGATGCAAATGCAGATATGACTACCTTGATTGCAAAGGGTGAGACAGTTTCAGGAGATTTCTATTTCGGTGGAGATTTGAAGAAATGGCAAAAAGTAGTAAACGCCTACCGTTTACGCGTATTGATTACCTTGTCTAAAAAAGATACGGATGCGGAATTAGGTGTGAAAGCGAAGTTTGCTGAAATGGTAGGTAATCCGACGAAGTATCCAATATTAGGATCGAACGCGGAGTCTTTACAATTTGTGTGGAACTCATTCAATAAGTATCCATCTAACCCGGATAACTTTGGTTTCGATGCGACACGTCAAAACATGGCTTCTACTTATGTAGGGTTCTTAACTTCTATTCAAGATCCACGTGTGATGGTGACTTGTGAGCCAGCAGGTTCGGATTTGAAAGCAGGAAAATTGCCATCTGATTACACCGCTTACCGTGGTGCTGGTTCAGGTGATAATATTGATGACATGGCGAAGAATGCAGGTCTTTCGAATGGGGCAGGTTTTGCTCCTGGGATCTATTCTTTCCAAAGTCGTTCACGTTACTACCAAAACTACACAGGTGAAAATACATTCATCGTGGGATATCCTGAATTATGTTTCAACATCGCTGAAGGATATGCACGTGGTTGGGCTACAGGTTCTGCCGAGGATTGGTACAAGAAAGGTATCAAAGCTTCTCATGCATTCTATGGTATCGTAGAAGGAGCAAATACATTCACGTATTCTAAAACGGGTACAAGAGATGCAGCTGACCAAACGAAGTATTCAGTTAATTTTAACTTCGATACGTATTACGCACAATCAGCAGTAGCTTATGACGCGACAAACGCTATCCAGAAAATCGTTTCTCAAAAATACGCTGCCTTCTTCATGAACTCAGGTATGGAAGCATATTTCAACTGGAGAAGAACAGGTTTCCCAGCATTCTCTTCAGGAGTAGGTAACGGAAACTCAAATCGTATCGCGCAACGTTGGATTTATCCAACAACTGAGCGTACGGCAAATGCGACAAACTACACAGCAGCTATTACTAGCCAATACGCTGGGAAAGATGATATCAACGATATCATGTGGTTAAACAAATAATTGATGAAGGATTAACAAAAAAAGGGGAGACATTGTCTCCCCTTTTTTTTACTTTATCTCGATTTATTTCTTTGCTTTCGGTGCGCGAGCCTTCGGTTTTGCCGGAGCCTTTGCAGCTGGAGCTTTCGCAGCTGTTGTTTTTTTAGCTGCAGCTGGCGCAGCTGGTTTTTCTTTAGCGATCAAGGAAGCAAGTAATTTAGCTTTTGCTACTTTTTTGCTCTCTTTTGACTTCTTTTTAGCGTCTTTTTCTGCTTTTTTTGCTGCTGCTTTAGCCGCTTTCTCTTTTGATTTAGCTGCTTCTTTCTCTTGTTCAGCAATTAATTTGCTATATTTTTTTACGATTGAAGAAACAGATTTTGTCGTTTCGTTAAGTACTTTCTTAGCGTTTTTCTCTGAAAGCCCTTTCAATTTAGGCAAAATAGCCTGTGCTACTTGGTCGATTAATTTTTTGTTATCTTCACTCATACTAGTTTTATTTTATGTGACGACCAAAGCTATGTAAAGAAATTGTTAAATAAAATTAATCAATGTTAACATTTACATAACATTGAAAAATTTAACATTGGAAATTAAGCCGGTGCACTGTATTTCAGCCCTACAATTCCAATAATGATGATGGCAAGGAAGAAGAACTCGGATAGGTTTGTGGGATTTTTTAAGATAAAAATATCGCACATTTTGATCAAAATCAGGGAAACTGAGGTCCAGGTAGCTATCGCAATGGTCATGGGGATAGTCTTCATGGATAAGGAGAGAAAATAGATATTAGATCCTCCTAGGCCTAAATAGAGAAGTAAATAGCCAAATTGTACCCCTACGGCAGAACTAAGTAATGGATTTTCGACAATGGCATTCTTGAGGGCGCCTAAATCCAACTTTCGCAAGGAAAAAGTCCAGGCGGCCTCTAAGCCTGAGGCCATTAATAAATAAATCCAAGGTTTAAGCATAAGGTGTATACTGGTTTGTAAAGCGGCCATCGGCATAAAGATTGATGATAGCGTATCCGGGTTTTGTTTGCTGGTAATTTCCAGCCCACCATGCTCCACTTACAGCACCATTACAACAATAGGTGACACCGTTGTATTCTACTTTATCTAAGAGGTGAATATGTCCCGAAATAGCTAATTTAACGTTTGGATGCTTAAGGAACAAATTTTTCAATTCATGTGCATCTTCATGCATCCAGCGTCCTGGCACATTCCACTGGTTATTTTCAAAACGATTACCATCGAAGAAGATACAAGCAGCTAGAATCGGAATATGGCTTACGATTAATACGGGTTTGAAAGAAGGGATTGAATTTAACTCATTTTTTAGCCAGTGCATTTGAGCTTCATCAATCTTTCCAGTATACCATTTGCCCTCATTATTTGGGCTAATGCTATCTAAGCTGATTAGATGCCAGGCCCCCAGGTCTTTTGAATAATAGAAATCGGACTCTTGAATTTTATCTAACGCAAATTTTTTCCCGTCTAGGATACTCTCTGGACTTTCATTTTTTACCCAAATATCGTGGTTGCCTAGTGACTGCACGATGGGAATTGAAAGCTCTTTTTCGACTACTTCACTCCATAAGCGCCACTGTTTTTCCGCTACTGATCTGCCACCTCTGTGCGCATCCATAATGGCGTCGCCACTATTGATAATTAAATCGGGTTTATCAGGAAGGGATTGAATATGGTCCAAACATCTAGAAAAGCCTTTTGCAGCCCCAATTAAAGGCATCATGTGCACGTCTGTAATGTGTGCAATTCGAAAAGGTTTGTCAGGAGAGGAGGGGGTTTTTGCATTACCTACGAGCGGTAAGCTGAGAGCGCCTAGACCTAAGCCTAGTGTTTGAAGAAGGGATCTTCTGTTCATTTATAACACATCAACTGTTTACCAAAATTCCTCTTTTTTCTCCCGAATTAGATGGTTAAATTATCATGTTTTTGTTAAGAGATTGTCAATAAAAAAGGCGAACCTAACGATTCGCCTTTTCATATATGATCATTTTCGTTTTTATCTCGACCAACGGAATCTTCTGCGTCCTAACATGCCCGACAAACCCGTTCCTTGATTCTTTTCGAAGTTTGCCACATATACCGGCTGAGCAATTAAATCACGTAAATGGCCTGCCATTAATCGCTGCGATTGAGCTACCCACTCTTGGTATTGGTCTTTCACAG
>JBEBDF010000135.1:0-3596 GCA_041157105.1 Bacteroidota bacterium
GTAGAGTGTATCATTTTGGGTCCATTTCCGTGAAACGAGTGAAACAAAACAAAGGATATTTCCAGTTTATCCGCAAGTGGGGGATGACTTCGTCTACCTTATCGAAATACTATTTAAGAAGAGGCGATCGCTTCGATGGTCCCTTAGAACAACGTCCGATTCCGGTGACAGTTCAGTTGAAAAATCTGTATTACCGCCTGAGTCTCCCGTTTAGAAAATAGCTTTTAGTAAATTGAAATTAGAAGCTTGAAGCTGTAGAGGAAGCTTCCCAGTTCAGATTTTCCCTTATAGGCTAACATTGCTCGGTGGTGTTTTGCGACGCAAAGGAATCTTCTTACTCGTGCCGGGAGGCTTTTTGAAGCAAAATCCTGAGCTAATTCCTGCAAAATTTCTCTATAGGAGCCGTCTGGACAACGTTCTGCTAGTAGATTTAGCCTTTTTACAATCCGTGCATTCCGCTCCTCTCGCGTGTTATAATTTTTCTTTCCCTTACTTAAATCTGCCCCCATCGTGTTCGAACTGTGTTGGCGGTAATTCACTAAAGTCGCGGGGAAATAGCTGACTCCATTTAGGGAAGCCGCTGCAAATCCTAGGATATAATCGTGCCCGACATAATCGGGGAATGGCAAGGCGGTGTAGATGATTTCGCGTTTGAAAAGCATGGCGTGCCCCATGGCTTTGGTCCCAAAAACATAGTGAAATGCACACGGATAATCACCTAACTGATTTCGATCGGAGAATTTTCCGGTAACAGCACCGGTCGCATCTGTCAAAGCAGAATCCGCATAAATCATCGAATTTCGACCGATGGCAGCGGCTAGCAAACTGATTTTATCCTTCATCCACACATCATCCTGATCTGATAAAGCGATTAACTCTCCCTTAGCCTCCCGAATACCTCGTTCGAAAGTGGCTAAAAGGCCTTGGTTTAACGGATTTGCGATCAAGTGAATGCGCTCGTCTTGCGAAGCGTACTGTTGCAAAATCGCAAGACTCCCGTCTGATGAAGCGTCGTCCACAAAAATAAATTCCAATGACGGATAGCTTTGCGCGAGCAAACTGTCCACCTGTTCTCGGAGGTATTTCTCCCCGTTATAGGTGGCCATCACAATGGAAATTAAGGGTGACATTCGGAGTAGTTTCTGAAAATTGTCGTAATTTGACCAAAATTTTGATAAAAAGCCGCATTGAAAACATATTTTCGCTTATTAAGCTATGCCGTTTCGATCCGTAAGTATGTGTTTCCATACTTCGGGTTTTCCTTGCTAGCGAGTTTGTTTGGCATCTTAAATTTTACCTTGCTGATCCCCTTGTTGAACGTATTGTTCAATCAATCAGCTCCGGAAAACATTCAGATTTACCGTGAGTTACCGGCTTTTTCGCTGACTCCATCGTATTTCTCCTTCTTATTTAATCACTATTTCTATGGTGCACTGGAGGATTTTGGACGAATAGGAGCGCTGAAATATGCCTGTGGGGCCATCATGGTTTCCGTGATCTTGTCGAATTTCTTCCGTTATTTTTCCCAAAGAGTCTTAAAAACCGTCGAAGCCGATACCATCGCCTCTTTACGCCAAGCCGTTTTTGAGCGGGCCATTCGCCTTGACCTAAGTTATTTTACGGAGCAGAAAAAAGGTAACCTGATGTCGCGTTTAACCACGGATGTGCAGGAAGTGGAAAACAGTATCGGTAGAGCTTTCACAGCCACCTTTAAAGAGATATTTACGCTGATTTTATTCTTCGTTTTCCTGGCAAGTATGTCGATGAAATTGACTTTGTTTTCGTTGATTATTTTACCTCTTTCAGGTTCAGTCATTGCAACGATCACGCGTCGTTTAAGACGAGCGGCTGGAGAAGTGCAACAGCATTTGAGTGGAATTATCAGTTTGTTAGATGAAACCTTCGGAGCCATGCGCGTGGTGAAGGCATTTAGAGCAGAAAAGATGATGGATGAGCGTTTCCAGGAAGGAAATAATCGCTACCGAAATTCATTGCTGAAGATGGTTTTCCGCCAAGAATTAACATCCCCTACCTCGGAGAGTTTGGGCGTTTTAGTGGTGACTGGTATCTTACTATATGGAGGTAGTTTAGTGATTAGTGGCGAAGGGGAATTAACGGCATCTACATTTATTGCCTTTATTGCTACTTTTTCTCAGGTGATGCGACCAGCGAAAGCCATCGCAGATGCGTTTAGTGGGATTCAGCGTGGGGTGGCATCGGCGGACAGAATTATTGAAATATTTGATACGGAATCTGAAATTGTTGCTGAGGAGCCGATCCAACAGGTGAAGGAGTTTAAAGACAAAATCAGTTTTGAGGAGGTTGAATTTGAGTATGCAAAAGGTCGATCAGTTTTGAAGGAAGTAAGTTTGGATATCCCTAAAGGAAAAACGATTGCTCTAGTGGGAGCCTCTGGCGGTGGTAAATCAACTCTTGCAGATCTTTTGCCAAGGTTCTATGACCCATCGAAAGGAAAAATTACACTCGATGGGATACCACTAAAAAATATTCCTTTAGATGATCTTAGAGGCTTAATGGGCATTGTGACCCAGGAATCCGTTTTATTTAACGATACCATTTTCAACAACATTGCTTTTGGGACAGAAGCTTCGATAGAAGAAGTGAAAGCGGCCGCGAAAATCGCGAATGCGCATGATTTTATTGCTGCGACTCCCGAGGGATATGAAACGGTGATAGGAGATCGAGGGTCTAAATTATCAGGTGGCCAAAGACAGCGCATCTCCATCGCCCGCGCCGTTCTCAAAAATCCACCTATTTTAATTTTGGACGAAGCGACTAGTGCGCTTGATAATGAATCTGAAAAACTCGTTCAAGAGGCACTAAATCATTTAATGGAGAACCGCACCGTGCTAGTGATAGCCCATCGCTTATCTACGATTCAACATGCGGATCAGATTTTAGTCGTCCAAAAAGGCGAAATCATCGAACGCGGCACCCATGAAGAATTGTTGAAGAACAAGAAAGGGGCCTATGCGGTTTTGGCACAAGGCATTACAGCCTAATTTTTACACATTTTATTAGCTTATCCGTTCGCAAAAAAGTAATTTTGCTACCGTTTTTATATACAAATATTCGTTTCTAGATACCATGTCACAAGCACAATTAGCCCAAAGAATTCAAGCATTAGAAGAATCCTCTACCTTAGGGATGACGAAAAAAGCGCGTGAATTAGCAGCTCAAGGTCACAAAGTAATCAGTCTTTCCGTAGGGGAGCCTGATTTTAAAACACCTGCTCACATCTGTGAGGCGGCGAAAAAGGCGATTGATGATGGTTTCCACGGGTACTCACCCGTAGCTGGTTATCCAGACTTGCGCATGGCAATTGCGAATAAATTAAAGCGTGATAACAACTTGGAGTGGGGTTCGGAAAATATCGTGGTGAGCACGGGGGCAAAACACTCCCTAGCAAACGCGATTGCAGCCTTAATCAACCCAGGCGATGAAGTAATCATCTTCTCTCCTTACTGGGTTTCTTACTCCGAGATGGTAAAATTAGCGGAAGGAACTTCGGTGATCGTTCAAGGAGCTTTTGACAATAACTTCAAAGTTACCCCAGAGCAATTCGAGGCAGCGAT
>JBEBDF010000136.1:0-3592 GCA_041157105.1 Bacteroidota bacterium
TATCTTTGTGCATCTACAAAAAGGGGTGCCTCTAAAAAAGGCTGAGATTATACCCATTGAACCTGATGCGGGTAGTGCCGTCGAAGGGATTTTGTCGAGTTTTTAGCGCTGAAAACTCAAAAAAATCGTCAATGTAAGGGTTAAAAAGTTAAATCATAACAGGATTTGGCTCCTTTACCTGTTGCTAAAATTTCAAAAAAATGAAAAAGGCAACAACGCTTATTTTTACGCTTATTGTATGTGTGCAAAGTCTATTTGCACAAAAAATCCAAGGAATCGTTTTCGATCAGGAGACCAAAGCTCCTTTGTGGGGGGCTTCCGTTTCAGTGAAAGGATCTCCTAAGGGCAATGTAACTGATTCGAAAGGACGGTTTCAACTCGCAATTTCAACTAATTCGACCATTACAGTTAGTTTTGTGGGCTATGAGCCTGTAGAGGTTTTGGCAGATCAAGCGAATAAAATCGCGCTTAAAAAGTCCAATTACTTACAAGATGAAGTTGTAGTTCATGCCACTAGGGCTGATGAAAATTCTGCAATGGCCTATTCGAATATGTCTGCTGAGGAATTAGGGAAGTCGAACTTAGGCCAAGACATGCCTATGTTATTAAATTTTACACCTTCAGTTGTCACTACTTCTGACGCTGGGGCGGGTATTGGTTACACCGGAATTCGTATTCGTGGATCAGATGCCACCCGTGTGAATGTGACGGTGAATGGTATTCCGATTAACGATTCAGAGTCACAAGGTACCTTCTGGGTGAATATGCCTGACTTTGCTAGTTCTGTGAATTCAGTCCAAATCCAGCGCGGGGTAGGAACTTCTACCAATGGGGCTGGAGCTTTTGGAGGTTCGGTGAATATGCAGACGAATACCTTTGAGTCAAAGGCCTACGGAGAGGCACATGCTTCAGGGGGTTCTTTTGGAACGTTAAAAACTACCTTGAAATTCGGATCTGGTTTATTAGGAGGGAAGTTTACCTTAGATGGGCGTCTGTCTCGAATTGTTTCGGATGGTTTTATCGATCGTGCCTCGTCTAATCTAGTTTCGGCTTATTTTTCTGCGGGGTATTTTGGCAAAAAAAGCTTCGCTCGATTTAATTACTTTACCGGTAATGAAAAGACCTACCAGTCTTGGTATGGTACTCCAGAAAGTAGAATCACAGGTTCTGTGGCTGATATGCAGGCCTTTATCGACCGAAACTATTTAAGCCCCCAGGATGCAGATAATTTATTGAAAAGCGGACGTACCTATAATTATTACACCTACGATAATCAGACCGATAATTATGCGCAGGATCACTTTCAACTCATCACGAATCACCGATTGACGGAGGCTTGGAACTTGGATTTGAATGCGCATTATACGTATGGTCGTGGGTACTTTGAGGAGTTTAGACCTAGTGCTGACCTAGTCAATTACGGTATTACAAATTCGCTTAGAAGTGTGGATGTTATTCGCCGCAAATGGTTAGACAATGATTTTTATGGATCGACCTTTGCTTTGAATTATACCGGTTCTCAGAAAATTAAATTTACATTCGGAGGAGCCTGGAATCGCTATATTGGACGCCACTTTGGGGTATTACAGGATCCATTTCCAGGAAGAGAATGGTACCGAAGCCGGTCTCAAAAAACGGATTTAAACCTCTATGCAAAAGGGAATATCATTTTGTCTTCGGCTTGGAATGCTTATGTAGATATGCAATACCGAACAGTAGGCTATCGCATGTTTGGAACAGCAGATAAATTTTTATCGATAGATTCTGATAATACGTACTCCTTTTTCAATCCTAAATTTGGTCTGACTCATCAACTTTCAGAAAAATCGAAAGTGTATGGTTCTGTCTCAGCAGGAAGTAAAGAGCCGAGTCGCCAGGATTTTGTAGATAATGCAGCTGGGGCACCTCGTCCTGAATATCTGCAAGATTACGAGTTAGGTTATGAGCGTTCAGGCCAAAAATATGGATTACAATTGAATGGTTATTTCATGAATTACCAGGATCAATTAGTGTTGACAGGGGCTGTCAATTCAACTGGCGATGCCATTCGGACAAATGTGGAATCGAGTTACCGTTTAGGTTTAGAGACCATGCTTAACATCCAAATTTCTAAGCGCCTAGTTTGGAGTGGAAATGTGACATTAAGCCAAAACCGGATCCGTCAATTCAAGGAGGAAATTGTTGATTATGATACCTATGATATGGCTTTTATTGATCATGAAAACACAGACATAGCCTTTTCTCCTTCGCTCATTTATGGAAGTACGTTAACCTATACGGCAGGTGCTTTTGAAGCAAGTCTGTTACGTAAATATGTAGGGAAGCAGTATTTAGATAATACATCAGATGATGCTCGATCGCTCGCTGCCTATAACACACATGATATTCGATTGAAATACTCGCTGAAGAAAGGTCCAGTTTTCACGCTATTGTTAAACAATGTGTTAAATGAGCAGTATTCATCTAATGGCTACACCTATTCATACCGTTTCGCAGGTGCTATGACAACAGAAAACTTCTACTATCCGCAAGCCGGATTTAATTTCTTGCTCGGAGCGAGTATCCGCTTCTAATAGCGTTTTCGCCGCTAAAAAAAGCCTCAGACTTTCGAAAAATCTGAGGCTTTTTTATTAGTTCATTAAATCCCATTTCCATCCCCATTTCGCGAGGCGGTAGCGGACAGAATACCAAAGTACGCCCAAACCATAAATCGAGCTACGTTTGAAGTTAATCGAAGAAGCTTCGTCGAAATATTTCGTTGGGCAAGTCACCTCGCCCACTTCGAATCCTTTCCAGAATAATTGCAAGACCATTTGGTTATCGAAGATGAAATCATCGTCGCATTTTGTGAATTTCACAGCCTCTAAAGCTTCTTTCGAGAAGGCACGGTAGCCGGTGTGGTATTCGGACAGTTTTTGGTCAATTAAGATATTTTGGAATAAGGTTAATAAGCGATTCGCGATGTATTTATAAATAGGCATTCCTCCCTTTAATGCCCCTTTTCCTAAGATGCGAGAAGCAAAAACGACTGGATAAAGGCCATTGCCAATGATTGAAATCATCGCTTTTAAAAGCATAGGGGTGTATTGGTAATCGGGGTGCAACATGATCACGATATCGCCACCTAATTCCAATGCTTTGGTGTAACAGGTCTTCTGATTTCCTCCATAACCGAGGTTTTTATCATGGCGAATCACGTGTTTAATGCCCACGGCCTTCGCCACTTCCACTGTATTATCTGGGCTATGATCATCGACTAAAATTACCTCGTCCACCCAATCGTGCGGAATTTCGTGGTATGTCTTTTCCAGCGTGAGCGCTGCCTTGTATGCGGGCATAACGACGATGACCTTTTTACCTTCGTACATAAATTTTCTGAGCTATTTTTGCGACCTTTGTGAGGCCAAAGTGTAAAATTAAATATTTATGAGCGAAACGCTATTTTTTCTTCTTTTTTCAGTGGGGGTGATGGCTGTCATGCTGATCGACCTAGGCATTTTTAAAAAGGATACCAGTGAAGAAGTAACTTTCAAGGAAGCGGGTTTCTGGACGGGGATGTGGGTTTTATTAGCGATTATGTTCTATATTTTCC
>JBEBDF010000137.1:0-3401 GCA_041157105.1 Bacteroidota bacterium
TAATCTGAATGGAGATTCTTGCTCAAAACATCTCTAAAAAGTTCAGACAAGAATATGTCATTAAACAATTCAGCTATCAATTCAAGGCTGGAAATTCCTATGCCATAACAGGGCCAAATGGCTCAGGTAAATCAACTTTACTTCAACTCTTAGCGCAATATACTTTACCCAATTCTGGTAAAGTGGAGATGCCACAAGTAGAGACTGAAAATGTGTATTCACAAATTACGTATGCTGCGCCTTACGTGGAATTAATTGAGGAATATACCTTAGTTGAGCATTTAGAATTACTTAAGAAGAACCAGTACCTCCCCTTTTCCATCAACATTGAACATTTTGAGAAGTTCATTGAACTCAGTCCTGACAGACATAAATCCATCAAGAATTATTCGTCTGGTATGCGCCAAAAAATCAAATTAGGCTTTGCATTATTATCAGATAGGCCTGTTTTATTATTAGACGAACCCACAACTAATTTTGATGAATTAGCGAAAAATTGGTTTTTTGACCGACTCAAAGACCAGAAAGAAAAGTTAATCATTATTGCTTCGAATGAAACTAGAGAAATTGAATTCTGCTCACACAGAATTTCAATTCAAGATTTCAAATAATACGACTCATTCGAATTCGTATGGCACCCCATAAGACGAGTATAAATCCGCAAAAAAAGCAGAGGTCAGTAAACTGAAGGACACCCATACTCAATCGATTATAAGGAGAGGATAAATCAAATATATCCCAACCTAGCTCCTTCAAACCTTGCCAAAAAACGAAGTTCAAGACTAATCCTAATAGGAAAGCTACCGGTTGCTTCTTCGTAAAACTAGAACCTAATACACCTAATCCAACAAAACAAAGTACGAGTAATAGCAAGGCGGCATACCCTCCGTAAATCAAAGAGGAATCAAAATTAGAGACAGGCAAACCTAATACGGCAATACTTTGAACAAATAAAAGGCTAGGTAATAAGACTAAAATTAGGATGCTGAAAAGCGCTAAACACTTCGCCCCTAAAATTTGGGTATCGGAAATTGGCAATGATCTTAGTAATTGAAATGTCCCCTTCTCTACTTCTTCCGAAAAAGAATTCATCGTCAGTGAAGGAACTAAAAACAAGAAAAACCAAGGGCTTAGATTGAAAAAAACAGATAATTCAGCGAACCCAAAATCGAGTACATTACCATCAACCACCCAAACATATACCCCCATTAAAACAAAAAAAGATGCGATGATCCCCCAGCCCATCCAAGAGCTAAAAAAGGCCAACACATCTTTCTTTAGTAGGGCAAACATCTTATTCAAAAACAGGTTTCTCGCGCTTAACAACAGCCGATACGATTAACCCTAACAAGAAATTAAAAATAACACCTGTAATGACTACCACTACGAACTGCATTCCAGGATTCATAAATAAGCGTGTCATCTCTTCTGCACTCTGAATCTGGCTAGCGCTCATTCCTTGGTCTTCCATCTTCTCTCTCGCTAAATCCATTTGGCGTTGAATAACAGAATTATCAATGAATTCGATGTAGATATAGTTAAATCCTCCGGCTACAAGTCCACCAATGGCACCTAAAAGTGTCGATAGTCCTAAACCTTGGCCATACGTGATATATCCTGCATTCTGCTCTCTATATTCTCTTAAACATAAATAGGTGATTGTAACGGCTAAAACTAAAGAAAAGATCCCCGAAATCCATCCGATAGATTCTTGGAAATTCTCAGCCCAACCCATGACATTCACCAGTGTGGAGAAAAGAAAACTCAATAAGCCTGAAATGAAGCCATATTTTAAGGCAATAACAGAAGAAGAAACACTTGATTCGTTTGTTGAATTATCCATAGCTATTTTTTATAATAAAGTGAAATTAACAAATTGGGCAAAAAGCCTAACGCCATTTTTTGAGCAAAATCATCCTTAGCGATACTATAAGCATTAATTGATTTAATCCCGTCATGAAGACTGTTGTAATACTCACCCCCTTCTTGACTTACAATCACCTCTTTGTACCCATTTAATTCCAATAAACTCTGTTGAATATAGCCTTCTAACATCTGTAGGCCTGGTCCTGTTTGGAAAAAATAATGTAGAAATAGTGCCGAAAAGGTGGCGGTTACAAGGATCAAAATGTATTGCAACAAAAAATAAACCAGAAAATGCTTTTTCTCTCCTTGGTTACGACTGGGGAATTTAAAAATATACCACCATTGAAAGAACAGTAAAAAGACGAAGGTAGGCGCCTTTTTTCCACCAATGGGTATAATACCTATTTGCTGTAAAATGAAACCATAACCCACCAGTAAAACCACGAATAAGATGGCATAAATGACAAATCGGCTAATTTCTGAGAACCAATTATTGATCATACACTCCGGTTATTTTGTAATCAAACTTGTGATCTAAGAAAATAGAATTCTTTGATTTTGAAACGATCGAATTCGCATCATACACGTACGCTTCTTTCGAAATCACCATACCTTTCACTTGTTCCCCCACCTGTAACTCAGGCTGCTTGAAACCTAAGAAGGCAGCTGGATGATGAGAAATATATTGATCCGCTTTAGCTAATCCTTGTATAGAAGCTTCAGATAAGAAAGCGATGGCCAAAGTTTCCAAACCAATCGTACCAAAGGACGCTTGATCGAATTCCAAATCTTTATTCTCCACTTCCACCGGGTGATGATCAGAAACGACTGATTGAATTACTCCCTCCTTTAAACCTTGCCATAAATCTAATCGATCTTTTTCCGTTCTAAGCGGCGGATTTACCTTCTTTAAGGTATCAAAGTCAGAGACAGCCTCTTCTGTAAATACTAAAGAATAGATCGCTACATCAGCCGTAACTGGTAATCCAGACGCTTGCGCTTGTTTAATCAATTCTACTGATTCAGCAGCTGATATACAAGAGAAATGTAAGGAGAATTCAGCATCCGCTAGCCCGAAAGAGTGCTTCATCACGTAGGCTAATAGATCCAAATCCCGTTTGATGTGCATCGTTTCAGCTAAAACGGGTATTCCTTTTAAACCCAATAAGGTACTTTGAAGTCCTTCATGGATTTGACCAAATAAAGATAAACCCTTTACATCTGGGCGAGAGATAACTTTCACGGGTAAGGGCTGCAAGTATTGCAAGCACTTAAGCATCAGGTCTGTATCTTGAAGAGAACCCGCTCCATGGCTAAACCAAGAGGCACCTGCTTGATGCAGATCCATCAAGTCACTAAAGTTCTCAGCCTTATTATCTAAAGTTAAGGGAGCAGCCGGGTAGCAAGTGATTCCTGATCCTGCTAATTTAGAGGCTATATAGTGAATCGACTCTGGTTGTTGTGGAACTGGATCACCGGTAGGCAATAACAGTAAATCTAAAACCCCACCCTTTCTTGCGGCAGATTGCAAACTA
>JBEBDF010000138.1:0-3278 GCA_041157105.1 Bacteroidota bacterium
GTACGGTCAGATTTAAACGTTCCGTTTTCCTTAATGTGGGTTAATAAATCTAAGTAAGCTTGCATATTAGGCTTCGAATTTTTCTCCGTTTAAAACTAAAGTATGAGTAATGGTGGCACTAGGCTCTATTTGAGCGGTAGCAGAGCAGTATTTGTCCATGGACATTTGGATGGCTTTCAGGGCTTTGTTTCCATCGATAGTACCCTTTAATTCGAATTGAATATTGATGCTGCGGAATGGTGTTTTCTCTGTCCCTTCGATTTTTTCACGATCACCTGAAACGCGGATTTGGAAGTCCTCAATGATCTGGCGCTGTTTCTTTAAGATCAAAATAACGTCAATGGCTGTGCATCCTCCTAAGCCCATCAACAAGAGCTCCATAGGTCTGGCGCCCGCATTGTGACCACCAATTCCTTCAGCTGCATCGATGTGCACTGGAATGGGAGAGGAGCCTTTGGCCTCAAAATGAAAATCTTGATCTAGGCGATTTAAAACTACTTCCATGTTATTTTAATTGGTTCGATTTAATTTCTTTGGTCCATAAAACTTCACCTTTCACATTAAACAAGGTAATGGTCATAGTTCTGTCTTTTAATGGGCCGGTTACTTCTATTTTAGAGAAGGCTCTTTCTTGTACCAAAGTCCCTTCCACTAACGTCGCATTATAATCTTGTTTCACGGCATCGGCTTTACCTGCTGTCATCGGTGAAACGGTCAAGTCATACAAGGGATAAGTTCCTTCGCGCTCTAATTTGTTCAAGTCTGAGATATGGCGATCACCCGTTAAAAAGAGAACGCCTGGAATCTTACGGTTCTTTAATTCCTTTAGTAGATAGGTTCTTTCTGCCTCGTAATTCGCCATATTTTCGAATACTTTGGCAGGACTAACGACCTGTCCCCCGTTGACGATAACTTTGAAACTGGCCCTGGAGGTAGACAATTGATCTAATAACCAAGTCATTTGTTTAGTACCCCAATAGTCTTTATTGGGATCATTTAACTCGTTAGGTGCTTTGTTCCAGCGGTCGTCCATAAGGAAGAATTCAACGTCAGCCCATTGAAATTTACCGGTAATACCTTCGTTAGGGAAGGCGAAATTCGGATTTCCCCAATACATTTTGAACATCTCTAAGGATGTATATTTCATTGGAAATGAGCGATCTGCATCATTGGGGCCATAATCATGATCATCCCAAATCGCATATTGATGCACACTTGCTAGTAGAGGTTGAATGGATTTAACCGATCGTGCATGATCATTTCGATGGATCATCCCCGTTCTGGTGTAATCGGGTTCGCGGTAATAGAAATTATCACCGCCCCAGAGCATGAAATCTGCTTTCTTGGAATACATAGATGCATATACCTCATCTGCACCGCCATATGGTCTACCTGGACGATCCGTGGCTTCTTCATTAACGTAATTGCACGTTCCAAACAAGAAAGAAAAGGCAGGCGGATCTTTGCGGTATTGCCAAAGTTCCTGTGTTTGGAACTCTAGTGGATAATCAATGGCTACTTTTTTGCCATTCACAACTACCTCATATTCATATTTTTTCCCCATGCTCACTTCATCCGCAATGATGCGTGCGATGTAGGCGCCTGACTTTTCGGTAGCCACAGGTTCGCTTTTATGAATCGTTTTATCCCCTTTTTCCCAATAATTTATACTCACATTAGCTGGTTTCTCAGTTTGGACCCAAACTAAAACTTCCTTCATTTCAGAATAGCCTAACATCGGTCCACTCTTGATTTGTGCGCTCACAAAAAGCGGTGCAAGCAGGAATAAGGCGATTATAATTCTTTTCATATTCGTTAGATTAGTATCTTTGTGGCTTACAATTTTCCTTATGGCATATTATTCAATTCAGAACATTCCTTTAACAGATTTGGCCAAAGAATTTGGTACACCTCTTTATATATACGATGCCGACAAAATTAGGGAAAAAATCTCGGTTTTGAGAGGTGCTTTTGAAGGAATTGATTTGACTATTAAATATGCTGCGAAAGCGAATACCAATTTGTCCATTTTACGCTTAATGCGCGAGAATGGAGTAGATATGGACGTAGTTTCACCGCAGGAATTAGAGTTAGGTTTGATCGCCGGATACGAAGGATCAAATATTACATTTACTCCATCGGGAGTTCATTTTTCCGAGATTGAATATGCGGTTTCCAAAGGGTCAATCGTCAACCTTGATAATTTATCGGTTCTAGAAAAGTTTGGCCAAACCTACGGTTCCACTCAGCCTTGTATGATTCGTATTAAGCCTCACGTTTTTGGAGGAGGAAATGAGAAAATCATGACGGCGCATCCAGAGTCTAAATTCGGTATTTCGATCCATCAAAAAGAAGAGATTTTAGCACTAATAGAAAAGTATAAAATCAATGTGATCGGTTTACACCAGCACACTGGTTCTGATATCAAGGATGGAAAGACCTTTGAGCAAGCTGCATCTGCCCTTTTTGACTTTGCTTATGACTTCAAAGACTTGCAAATCATCGACCTGGGTGGCGGTTTCAAGGTGCCTTATTCGCCAGAAGATCCTGGCGTAAATATGAAAGAAGTAGGTCAAATCATGAGTAATGCATTTCATGCTTTCTGTCAAAAATACGGCCGTGAACTACGCCTTTGGGTAGAACCAGGCAAGTTTTTAGTGAGCGAATCAGGTACTTTCTTAACAGAAACAAACGTCGTAAAACGAGATCCCGTGAAAACATTTGTGGGAATCAATTCGGGTTTAAATCACTTGATTCGTCCCATGATGTATGGTGCTTACCACTACATTTTCAATGCTTCGAATCAAGATTCCTCTAAGCAAGAGAACTACCGAGTGACGGGATATATCTGTGAAACCGATACCTTTTCGTTTGACTTGAAAGGGAAAGAAAATGAACGTTTATTAAATGAAGTGAAAGAAGGTGATATTATCGCATTAGCTAATGCAGGTGCGTATGGATTTACGATGGCTTCGCATTATAATTCTCGATTCTTGCCGGCTGAGGTGTTAGTTGATGGGGGAGTTGCGCAGGTGATTCGTAGGAGAGAGACGATGGAGGATATTTTGCGAGGGCAAGAGTAGCTTTTATAGAGTATAGATTAGAGAGTATAGAGTATAGATCTAAAGCATAGAGCATAAAGAATAAAGATGGAATCAAAAAAGGGGCGAAGGCCCCTTTTTTGATGATTGTGGGTGGGTTACTTATTTTCAAGTGACTTTATGTACTTCGAGGGAGTTACTCCCACTTGCTCTTTAAAAGCATCAATGAATTTTGAT
>JBEBDF010000139.1:0-3266 GCA_041157105.1 Bacteroidota bacterium
AGATTCTAGAAAATCATTACCGCACGCAACCCGTCTATCCTACGGAGGGTTGCTTGGTATTGTTTGAGGCCTTGCATGCGAAAGGAATTAAAATCGCGCTGACCACTGGATTTTACCGCGAGGTAGCTGATATCATTTTAGGCCGTTTAGGCTGGGTTCCCTCTCTAGATGCGTCTTCAGGTATTCACCTTTCCGTTACTCCGGATGAAGTGAACGGCGAAGGTCGTCCCGCTCCAGCCATGATTCACTATGCGATGGAGAAATTGAGCATTGAGAATCTTTCGGAAGTGCTGAACGTAGGGGACACTCCGGTGGATTTAGCCTTCGGCAAAAACGCCGGTGTACGCATTTCATTAGGTGTGTGTAATGGCACTCATTCGCGTTCGCAATTAGAAGGACATCCGAATGATGGTCTGATCGAGAAAATATCCGATGTTTTGAATTATGTATAAGAACAGAAAATACGATTTAGTGATCGTGGGTGGTGGTATTATTGGCACTTTTTGTGCCTACCATGCGCTGCGGAAGGGCAAAAGTGTCTTGCTACTAGAAAAGGACGTACAACCTTACGAGGCGAGTTTCCGGAACTTTGGACAAGCGGTCCCCTCTGGTCAAGCCCTAGATACCTGGTTTAATTACGGCAGAAAATCGCTTAAAATTTACAAAGATTTACAAGAGGAGACCGATATTTCGGTGGTGAAAAAAGGGTCTTGGTATGTAGCGTCTGATGACCAAGAATTGACCTTATTAGAGGAAATGTTTCAGTTGTTTAAAGAACGTGATTATACCTCCCGTTTGTATACGGCTTCTGAAACGCTAGAGATTAATCCTCATTTTAAAAAGGACTACGTAAAAGGCGGCTTATTCATCCCTGAAGAAGCCTCTTTAAATCCCTTAGTGATGGTGCACCGAGTGCGGGAATTTATGATTAAGCACCTAGGTTTACATTACCATCATTTATGCCCAGTCGTGGCCGTGGAGAAAAAACGCGGCATTGCGATGATTAGTACAGCGAAAAAACAAACCTTTTGGGGGGATCAAGTAATCGTTGCTAACGGCCGCGATACCCAATTTTTTCTTCCTGAACACTATCCAGCAGCTGAATTAAAAATTAGCAAATTGCAGATGATGCGATTAGCCCCGCAGAAGAAGATTTTGAAATCGAATATTTTAACGGGCTTGACGATTCGTCGGTACGAAAGCTTTCATTCCTGCCCTTCGTTTAAAAAAATCGACACTTCCTCCGAGCAGAAAGTATTACAATCAAAAGGCATCCACATTTTGTTTAAACAAGCAGATGACGGTTCCATTATTTTAGGGGATTCCCATGAATATGTGCCAGCGAACGAGCAAGCGAATTTTGGTTTTGATGTTTCCTCCGAGATCAATGAGATGATGTTGAATGAGGCGAAACGCATCACCTCGTTAGAGAACTGGACAGTCGATTCTACTTGGGCTGGATTTTACCTCCAAGGAACGCGTTCCGAAGTATATACCAAAGTAGTGGATGATGTCATTCACATCATTAACGGCATAGGTGGAAAAGGCATGACGACCTCGCCTGGTTTTACAGCAGAATACATATCGAAATTATACTCATGAAAAAGCTTATCCTTTTGTGCTTTATCAGCACACAAATCATGGCTCAAAAAGCCCCTAAAAACGTCATTTTCTTAATCGGAGATGGTATGGGTGTCAGCCAAATTTATGCTGGACTAACAGCTAATCGGGGTCATCTAAACCTAGAACGCATTAAGGTGATAGGATTTCACAAAAACCAGGCCTCAGATAATTATGTGACGGACTCAGCAGCGGGTGCAACGGCCTTTGCCACCGGAAAACAAACCTATAATGGCGCCATTGGATTGGATTCCTTGAAAGTTCCTTCAACGACTTTGCTAGAAATGGCGGAGAAGAAAGGTCTTGCAACTGGTTTAGTGAGCACTTGTGATATTACCGATGCCACTCCCTCCTCTTTCATCGCTCATCAACGCAAACGCTCGATGCACGAAGAAATCGCAGGGGACTTTTTAAAGACGGATATCGATGTGGTAATAGGGGGTGGTAGAAAGTATTTTGAAAAGCGAAAAGATGGTTTAAATCTTTTAGACACCTTGCGTAAAAAAGGCTACCAAGTTCATTCAGATTTAGCATTAGATGGCGTGAACAAAGGAAAATTAGTGGCCTTGTATGCAGAAGATAATCCGATTAAAGTGATGGAAGGCAGAGGAGATGCCCTCTTGTATTCAGCAAAAAAATCACTCGAGATTTTAGGCCAAAATAAGCAAGGATTCTTCGTCATGATCGAGGGTTCTCAGATCGACTGGGGCGGACACGCAAATGACACTGATTATATTGTAACCGAGATGGTGGACTTCGATAAGAGCATCGGTTATGCACTCGACTTTGCGGCTAAAAACAAAGAAACCTTAGTAGTGATTACGGCTGATCACGAGACAGGTGGATTCGCCTTGATGGGTGGAAATATGAAAACGGGCGAGGTAAAAGGTGCCTTCACCACGAAAGGGCATACGGGTCAAATGATCCCCGTTTTTGCCTTCGGGCCTGGATCTGAAGCGTTCGCAGGCATCTACCATAACTACGATATATTTACGAAAATCAAGCAGGCTTTACAGCTAGGTCAAAAGTAAATCGTAAACTTTTCATGTGAATTCAAGAAGCCCACGGATTGATAGAATGCGTGGGCTTCTTTGCGTCTTTTATTCGAGGTTACCTCGAGTGATTTAGCCCCTAAGCGAGATAGCTCAGGCTTCAGTGAAGCGATTAATTGACGACCCACTCCCCTGCCCTGATGTGACGCGGTCACGATCAATTCTTGAATTTCAAATACGAGCCCTTCGTGATGCAGGAGGGGCTGTCCTTTGCAAGAGATAAAACCGCAAATGCGCTCGTCTGCTGCAACGGCCACTTTCAGGAAGGTCAAAGAATCCGCTAGATAGTTTTGGAAAATTTGCGTAAAAATTGCCGCATCAAATACCCGATTTTCAAGCTCCTCTAAAAGAGCTAAAATGGAATTTTCATCCGTGGAAATAGCGGGACGAATAAAGGGGATTGCAGTCATATTACGGAATCATTAATCGCGTGTGAAATCTCTTTTAAATCGCCCAAAATGGCTTTTTTAGGCTATTTAATAGGTCTAATTTACAGAATATTTGAAAGAAATACGTCATGAAAGATCCCGTTTTAAAAATCATTCAACTGTTTAATGAGCAAGGTGACTCGGAATATGGAGGAGAACCTGTTAC
>JBEBDF010000140.1:0-3235 GCA_041157105.1 Bacteroidota bacterium
TTACCTTAAGAATCAATATACTCAATTAACTGATCTTCAAAAACTGACAGATTCTACCCTCAATGCAGCACAAAAATACCGTCCTTAGTTTACTGCTCTCCGTGATCCTATTCTCCTGTTCTCAAGAAAAGAAATTACCCTTCTTGGGACCCAAAACAGTGAACGCGAAAGGTGACACGGTATATCATCAGATTCCAGCGTTTCAATTTTTAAATCAAGATTCCGTTATCGTTACAGAGAAAGACGTGGCGGGTAAAGTGTATGTGGCTGATTTCTTCTTCACCACTTGCCCTACCATTTGCCCTAAAATGAAAACACAGATGCTGCGCATTTATGAGCGCTATAAGGAGCGTGACGATGTACGCATTATTTCACATAGCATTGATCCTGATTTCGATAACACTTCTGTTCTCAAGGATTATGCCTCACGCTTGCAGATAAAAGCTCCTAAATGGAATTTGCTGACGGGTGATAAAGCTGCCATTTATAAAATAGGCCAAAAAAGTTATCTAGTTTCAGCACAAGAAGATCCGAATGAGGCAGGTGGATTTGTGCATAGTGGAGCCTTTATTTTAGTAGACAAAAACAGACATGTCAGAGGCATTTATGATGGCACGGTGGAAGCTGAAGTGAATCATTTGTTGGAGGATATGGAGTTGCTTTTAAAGGAATGATAAATGGTGAATGGTAAATGATAAATGATTTTTTATTTACCATTCACCACTTACCACTTACCATTATTACGCCGTTTACCATAAAATACAGAATATGAAAAATTACATCCCTATCGCAATCGTCGCATTTTTCTTTTTCTCTTGCCAAAGCAAGGAGGAAATACTCCAGCAGCAATATTCCGTGGAAGGTATGGCCTTGTATCAAACGCATTGTGAAAATTGCCACCAGGCAGATGGCGCGGGATTACGTGATTTGTACCCTTCGATTCAAAAATCAAATTTGAGTCCAGAGGCATTAGCCTGTTTAATTAGAAATGGAAAGAAGGGGAATGGATTTATGCCTGCTAATACTAAACTTCAAGCATTAGATATCGCGGAATTGACTACGTATATGCGTGAAAAATGGGGAGGTAAAAAGCAGATTTATCCAATAGATAGTGTGAAACTAGCACTACAAAACTGTCGCTAATTGGTAGGTAATCCTTCCACAACAACGACCGAATTACGTACTTGTCTTAAAGAGTAGGTGGAAAAATCTTGGGCGGCATCAAGACCCACTCCATTGACTAATTCAGATCGAGTTCTAAGTTGAACCGGCTTGTCAGTAAATATCCGTTTTTCAGAAACCACCCAATTGAACTCATCCGTCTTCAGGGTTTCTTCTTTTTCAATGTTGTGAATAACTACGTGTCCAATCAGCTTGTAGGTATTTTTTACACGATAATAATGTGCAGAATCACCTCGAACCTCTGAGGTTATCCTTCCTTTTTTATCATAAAACCAGAGCTTAACTTCTTTCGGATAGACTCGATCCTCTGTAGATAATGTCAATTGGACATCCGTCAACATTCTTACCACTTTTCTGGCAGAATCTGAATAAACCATATCAATGCCAAACAATTCAGATTTCGGACCAGAATAAAAAGTCTTAGAATCATCCGCCTTTTCGCCACAAGAAAAAAAAGTATAGGTAACCAAGAGCAAAAAGAGTAGGCTCGAATTGCGCATGAGAGCAAATTAGTTGATTTTCTGCTTTTGGAACCAAAGATCACTAAAGGTTAATCCCACCGTTATTCTTTGATATTGCTCCTCCATCCCATTTTCTGTAATCAAACCACGACGACCTAGTTGGTAGGCGATGTTTAAAAGAGATAGATTGCGGAGAGGCAAGGCAACCCCAAAACTTACGTTCTTATCCATCGCATAACTTCCATTACCTAAGAAATCATAAGGGGTTTTCTCAATGGAACCACCCACTCTGTAGGTAGTACGTTTGAAATAATTTGAAATTGACTCAATATCGGGAGTGTATTCTCCTCCGATAGAAACTTTGTGAGAAGTGGGTAAAGAGGTAGACCGACCTAAATTGTTGGTAACTTTACTCCAATCTGTAGTCGTATAATCTACTCCAAACATCCAATTTGCTATTTTCTCGATACTGAAACCAAAACGCTTGCTAACCGGAATTTGTTGTACAGATGCAGCCGGTTTATCTAGTGTATCCGCATTTATAATACTTAAACCAGAAACATCAAATGTTGCGAAACGCTTAGTCTGATTTACATTAATTGATGAACTCAGATCAAGAGTAGCCCCTACATTCAAAAATATATCTGACTTAATTTTTTGACGATAAGCAAAACCTGCTTTAAACTGAAAATCAGAATAAGAAGATAAATCTTCTAATTGAACTTTATAGAATTGCCCATCTGACAAATTCTGTGTCGCAACGTTCCGATTTACTTGGCCAAATAAGTAATCTATTTGTAAGCCGACATAGAACTCTTTAGCTAATCGAACACCATTTAAAATAGAAACTTTACTTACCCCGCCACTTCCTTTATAAGAATAAATCAAACTATCCACACCCAATAAATTAAGTCTGCGATACGACTTCGTCTCATATTCTACTGCCGAATGAGGGCGAATTCCCACGGACATTGTCCAGCGAGAACTGACAGGTAAAGTCAAATTTAATGACTGATAATTCCCTCCAAAAATCTTTTGTTGCTGACGATAATCTTGTAAAGTTTTGTATTCCGTATTTACCCCTACTTCAAAATTCGTATATCGGTTTCTAGCTAATAACGCAGGATTTACCATGTTAGCATAAATACCATTCGAGTTAGATACGCCTATTCCACCCATCATCATTTGAGTAGCATTATCTCCGCTCTGAATCTCTCCCATACCTAAATAGGAATACGGTGAATTCAAAATGGTTTGCGCCCAAACAACAGGAGACACGATTAGAAACAAAACGATTAGTAGATAACGAAGCGTTTTTGTATAGGTTGTAGGCTTATCCAAAGAAATAAAATTCATACAATTAAAATCCTCCCTTTCGGGAATAATAGTGTGCAAAGGTCGTAATTTTATTTCACATTCGACTAAGTTATTAGCTATATTTGAATTCAAAATTACTGACAGAATGATTGAAGATTTAAAAAATGGGATCTATTTAGATAATTCAGCATGGGATATGATCCTTTTTGGAGGAATTATGTTAATCAGTTTAATATTTAGACGTTTTTTTTCTAATTCATTCTCGAAAATTGTAT
>JBEBDF010000141.1:0-3197 GCA_041157105.1 Bacteroidota bacterium
CCTATACAAAAATAGAAAATTGCCTCTAATTTTTTATACAAACAATTGATAATAAATTATGCTTTGGCATGAAAAATCAGACTCTTGTTATTTTTCTATTCTTATGTTCTTTCAGGAGCCTATTTGCCCAGGAAAATAATGCCCTAATAGAAGGAGAAAATCTAAAATACCGAATCCATTTAGGTTTCATTAATGCCGCTGAAGCTACCATAAAAAGTAGTCCTGCAATTAGTAAAATAGGTGACCGAACCGTTCGAAAAGTAGAAATAGAGGGTAAAACAACCGGAGTACTTGAATTATTTAGTCCAGTAAGAGACTATTGGTCCGCCCAGATAGATACAGAAACCATGCTCCCGCTGAAGACAGAAATGCGCAAAAAGGAAGGGCGCTACCGAAAGGAAGAAACCGTTCTGTATCAAATGGACAAAGGTTTTGCAAAGATCACCTCCCCTCAAAATAAACCTGTCACTAGCACCATTCAAGGACCTAAAGATCTATTGGATATAATTTCAGCCTACTATTTTTTACGCAGCAAGCCTGTAACAGACAAGAAACCTGGTTCCCGATGGTCAGCTCAAGTATTAGTGGATACTAAAATTTACGAATTGGTATTAGTTGTCAGGTCTAAGGAAACTATCAACACAGAGGCTGGTAAAAAAGCGAGCATCAAAACGAATATTCTTTTGCCCAAAAATGATATGTTCAAAGAGGAAGATGCTATCCGACTTTGGATCAGCGATGATGAGTACCAGGTTCCATTGAAAATTCAGGTCAACTTGAAGATCGGATTTTTAACGATCGACTTAATTGATTACAGCATCCAAGGGAAGAAAATCTATTTTCCTAAAGCCTCTTTGTAGACAGCTAATACTCTTATACGGGCAAATTCGTGATTAACTATAGGGGCAGGATAAGTCAATTCTTGCAATTCAGGTACCCATTTTTTGATGTAGGTCAATGATTGATCGAATTTTTGTGTTTGCAAAGTCGGATTGAAAACACGGAAATAAGGAGCCGCATCACAGCCAGATCCGGCTGCCCATTGCCAGCCACCATTATTCGCAGAAAAATCGAAATCTAAAAGTTTCGCAGCAAAATAGGCTTCTCCCCAGCGCCAATCAATCAACAAGTGCTTGACTAGAAAACTAGCCACTACCATACGTACCCGGTTGTGCATAAATCCGGTAGCATTCAATTCGCGCATCCCGGCATCCACGATCGGATATCCGGTCTTTCCTTCGCACCAGGCCTTGAATTCATCCTCATTATTCCGCCACTTCATACGATCATATTCCTTTCTAAAGGAATGGCCCTCTCCTACATGAGGGAAATGATGTACGATATTGAAATAAAAATCACGCCAAATCAACTCATTTAACCACACTTCTGATTTACCTAAAGCTTGGCGAACCAAAGAACGAATCGAAATGGTACCGAATCGAAGATGCACCGAGAGTCTGGAAGTACCTGGTTTGGCAGGAAAATCACGGTCCTGAGCGTAGGCTTTGATTAATTCATCTTGTACAGCCGCTTGAGGAAAATGCAAGCCAGAGGGCTGAAATCCAATGTCTGCTAAAGTTGGAATTGTGAAAACATCAGAAACATAATTGGTACTCGCGTTAGAAGGAAAATTAGGTAAAACGCTCTCAGCTAATAATGCCTTCCACTTACGGGAATAAGGCGTGAAAACAGTGTAAGGTGTACCTGAACCAGACAATACCTCGTCCTTCTCAAAAACAACCTGGTCCTTGAAGGTTCTAAATTCGATCCCTTTTTCTGTAGCTATTGAGCTGACTGCTGCATCACGATCTAGGCCATAACGCTCATAATCGTGGTTGGTATAAATCCGAATGACATCCCATTCCGCTAACAACTCTTTGAAAATATCGATAGGATTACCCTTTTTGACACATAAATGCCCACCAATAGCTTCGTTGATGCGCACAATTGATTGATGAATAAATTCCACGCGACCATCCATTTTAGAAGGGAGGCGATCCAGAATGTTCGTATCAAAAATAAAGAGAGGAAGAACGGGTTCCGCAGCGGATAAAGCTTGGAATAATCCATGATTGTCATCTATCCTTAAATCACGCCTAAACCAAAATATGGAAACTTTTTTCATCCTCTATGTATCTTAAATGGGTAAACTACACAGATTCTAGATTGTTTCAAAAATTTACCTTGACAAGCCCCCCTTCAATATGGTATATTTGTAAATTATAAAAATTCAACCCCTCTGAGAATGAAATTATCTGAATTCAGATTTGATTTACCCCAAAACTTAATTGCCCTTAACCCTACAGAGAATCGCGAAGATGCGCGGATGATGGTGGTTAATCGTAAGAACAAGACCATTGAACACAAGAAATTCACAGATATCATTGACTATTTTGGCGAAGGTGATGTCTTAGTTACCAACAATACAAAGGTTTTTCCGGCTCGTCTTTATGGCAACAAGGAAAAAACAGGTGCTCAAATCGAGGTATTTTTATTAAGAGAATTAAATAGAGAACACCGTCTTTGGGACGTATTAGTAGATCCAGCTCGTAAAATCCGCGTGGGTAATAAATTGTATTTTGGTGATTCTGACCTAGTTGCAGAGGTTATCGATAATACTACCTCTCGTGGACGTACTATTCGTTTCCTTTATGATGGCGATCACGATGCCTTGATGCAAACGATTCATGAATTAGGTGAAACTCCACTTCCTGATGAAATTCGTTTCAAAAGAGCCGCGACAGAAGATGATCGCGAGCGTTTCCAAACCATTTATGCTGAGCACGTGGGTGCTGTAGCAGCTCCTACCGCTGGATTACACTTCTCGAAGATTATCATGAAGCGTATGGAATTAAATGGCGCGCAGTTCACTCCTATCACATTACACGTAGGTTTAGGAACTTTCCGCCAGGTGGATGTAGAGGATTTGACCAAACATAAAACGGATTCTGAACATTTTATGATTAACGAGGCTACGTGTAATTATGTGAACGAAGCTATCGATAACAAAAAACAAGTTTTAGCCGTAGGAACCACCGTAATGAAGGCTTTAGAATCTTCTGTTTCGGCAAGTGGCCACCTAAAGCCAATCAATAGCTGGACAGATAAATTTATCTTCCCTCCTTACGAATTCAAAATACCAACAGCTTTGTTGACTAATTTCCATTTACCAGAATCGATTCTTTTAATGATGGCAT
>JBEBDF010000142.1:0-3193 GCA_041157105.1 Bacteroidota bacterium
GAACCTGTCGAAACGGAGTTCGCATCACTTGGATGCCAGTGCAACATGACATCTGCGTCATTAAATAAGCCTTCGCGAACCATGTATACTTTACCAGAACCACCTTCTTCGGCAGGACAACCATATAATTTTATTGTCCCTTTTCCGCCCGTTTCTTTCAACCATTCTTTCACCGCGATAGCGGCAGCAGAAGAACCTGTCCCAAATAAATGGTGGCCACAAGCGTGTCCAGAGGCGCCTCCTAATGAACGCTTAGTCGGAATAGAATCCTGCGATAATCCGGGTAAGGCATCGTATTCAGCCATAATTCCGATGACCGGTTTGCCTTGGCCATACGTAGCCACGAAAGCGGTAGGAATTCCGGCTACACCAGATTCAATGGTAAAACCCGCTTGTTTTAATGTTTCTTGAAGAAGAGCAGAGGATTGCTTTTCCTTGTAACCGACTTCGGCGTAATTCCAGATTTTTTGTGCGATAGCGCTGTAATGGGACTCCTGCTGTTGAATTCGAGCAAGGACTTTCTTTTTGTCAGCGTCTTGGGCTAAAACAGGAAGACTTAAAATAAGGAGTAAGACTATTTTTTTCATAGGTAAGGTACAATAAACTTAAATTTAGCAGGAAGAACTTGGAAATCAAATTGATCTGACGTTTGGACTTCTCCGTCTACCTGGGCACTTAAAATTCTATCCGTTTTGATAGAAATCTTTTTCTCCTTCGAAAATTCCACAATAGGTAGCTTCACATGTTTGCCCGACTGAATGATGGGCATATAAAATAATCGCTGCCAAACCGGAATATGCCGGCAATACATCACGTCTAATAATCCATCCTGAATCTCCGCGTGAGGAAAGAAATGAAACCCTCCTCCAGCTCGAGAGGAATTAAAGACCATACATAGAAAGACCTTTCTTTGGCCCTGAATATGATACGATTTGAATTGTAGTAAATTAGGAATTGCTGCCAAATAATAGCCCAGACCTCCTTTAAAGTAGCGAATGGATTCCATCGATTTCAAGACCTCTCCCTCGATTCCGATGCCCACACCATTTAAAAATAATTGCCCATTACAGGAACCGGCATCGAAGTCCTCTACATGACCCGCCAAGACGGCATCCAAATGCGCCTGCCGAGATCGCTCCCCAAATAGCTTCCAATAAAAATCGTTTCCCGTACCCCCTTTAAACAGCGCAATGGGCTTTTCTACCGAAGGGTATTTGTTCACAAAATAATTAAAAGTGCCATCGCCGCCCATGACCCAAACTTGATCAAAATCACTTAAATCTGTTGGCCATTCTTTTGCAAAAAGCTGAATTTCCCAGTCTGATTTTTTTACCTTTACTGTTTCAATGACCCAAGAAAAATAATCCGCAATAGCGACAGTCTTTTTTAAGGGATTGATGAGAAACGCAATTTGTTGATTCATACCTATATTGGAATTGTCTAAATTTAACAAAAAATAATCTTATATGTCAAATTCCCTACCTACCGCTATTATCACCGGAGCCTCTCGTGGAATCGGCCGTGCATTAGCTATCTTATTGGCGCAGAACAACTTCCAACTCAGTTTAGTGGCTCGTAACAAAGGTGAATTAAAAGACTTGGCGGCAGAAATAACGGAGATGGGGCATCGACCTTTGTATTTCGATGGGGATGTGTCGGATGAGGCATTTGTCGAACTGGCGGTGGAGAAAACAATGCATACTTTTGGACATATTGATTTTGTGATCAATAATGCGGGTATCGGGGCTTTTGGACCTACAGAATCCTATTCTGCGGCGCAATGGGATCAGGTATTTGACACGAATGTGAAAGGCACCTTTTTATTCTCACAGAAGGCGCTTCCTCACCTGAAAGCCGCAAAGAAAGGCCATTTTATCACGATTGCCTCTGATGTGGCTAAACGAGTTTTTGATGGAGGATCGCTGTATTGTGCTTCTAAATATGCGCAGCATGCCTTTACAGAGGCATTGAGAAAAGAGGTTAGACGCGACGGAATTAAGGTAAGCACCATTTACTCTGGATTAGTCGATTCCCATTTTCATGCGGACCCTGCGGGAGATCCCTCTCACCAAGGCTGGCTAAGCCCAGAAGATATGGCGAACAGCATCTATTATGTAATGAATCAACCGGCCCACGTGGTTATCGATGAATTGATGATCCACCCTTTAAATCAAGAATATTAGGTTCAACAGTGTAGGACAGTTTGCTGGTCTTGGGTAGAATAGTTAAATTTCATCTACGAATAAACCTATCAAACATGTCATTACGTAAACCCTCCTTGAGTTTCAGCCAAATCGTCAACATGAACGTTGGCTTTTTTGGTATTCAATATAGTTTCGGATTACAGCAGAGCGCTGTGAATCCCATTTATGATTTTCTAGGAGCGAGTCCAGACGAAATTCCCTTATTAAACTTAGCTGGACCGGTTACAGGTTTATTAATTCAGCCTTTCATCGGTGCCTTAAGTGACAGCACCTGGCACCCTAAGTGGGGTCGCCGCAAGCCCTATTTCTTCATAGGAGCCTTGTTATGCAGCATTTGCCTTCTATTATATCCGTTCAGTTCTTCCTTATGGATGGCGGCGAGTTTATTGTGGATCCTAGATGCAGGGAATAATACGGCCATGGAGCCTTACCGTGCATTTGTGGCTGATAAATTAAATGACGAGCAGCAGCCGACAGGCTTTCAGATGCAGAGTTTTTTCACTGGTTTTGGCCAAACCTTAGCCAACCTTTCCCTCTTCATCTTCCCGATGATCTTTATTGGAAAAACCGGTTCCTTGCCTACCTGGGTGTATGCCTCCTTCTTTTTAGGGGCCGTTTGTTCGATCGGGTCGATTTGGTGGAGCATGCACACGACCTCAGAAATTGAACCAACTGAAGAAGAATTAAAGGAAATTCGAGCTCGCAAAACCAGCGTGCTTGAATCCATTTTCGAGATTTTCCATGCGATTGGAGAAATGCCAAAAGTGATGTGGCAACTAGCTCTCGTGTATTTATTCCAATGGTATGCCCTATTCTGCTACTGGCAAAATTCTTCGAAGAGTATTGCGCTGTCTGTTTGGAACGCAACACCGAAAGATAACCCAGATCTATACGAACAAGCGGTTTCCTGGACAGGCTTAGTCAATGGATGGTACAACATCGTCACCTTCTTATCTGCCTTAGCACTAGCTCGTTATGCCAATAAATAT
>JBEBDF010000143.1:0-3168 GCA_041157105.1 Bacteroidota bacterium
TCATTATAAAGAGGTACTACGATGGATAGCTGTAACATACGAGCAAAAGTACGAAATAATTACGAAGGAAAAATGATATAATAGGGTCTTAATAATTCGATAAATTCCATGCTGTAATCGCCTTGTTCGGTTTTGATAGATAGATTCGATACAAAAGCAGGCTTATTCATTCTTGATCCGCGCGCCATAACTCTTAGGATAGGGCTGTCGGGTTTCGAAAGTACATTCACTTTCTCGGTTATATATAAGCCTTGATTTGATAAGGGTTGTTCGAATTGTGCCAAAACATCAGCCGGATACAGCACCGCAAATTCTCCCTCCGCCGCTAGTAATCGATCTATTGAATTAGCTAAATCCGCTGGACTCAAATGATCTGCATGGATTGCCATGTGCCTAGCTGGATCTGTTGCTGGAAGATGATTTGTAAAAAAGGGAGGATTGGAACAGATGAAATCGAATTTTTCATCCGTATGAAAGTTACTAACATCTGTTTGGATGACTTGTAGTCGCTCTTTGAAGAGACTTTGCTCGAAGTTTTCTACCGCTACGCGACTCACCTCGGGATGAATTTCGAGCGCTTTAACGCTGCATGCAGTATTCGCTTGTGCTATCATGGAGGCTAAAAGTCCACATCCTGTTCCGATATCAAGGCATAAACCGCGGGCGTGTAACGATGCCCAAGCACCGAACAGGCAAGCTTCAGTGCTAATTTTCAATCCCGGATTTCCGTGATCTAGAGAAAACTGTTTGAACTCGAAAGTGGATCTATTTTCGGCCATAATCTGCCGGATTTTCGCCCCAATCTTCTGTCTCCCACTTCAAGACTTTCGTGGAATAGTGATTGCTTTTTAACCAAGCGATGGCATTGTCCACCATCTTGAAAAGTTCCTCAGTTCTAGCATTGCGCTCTAAATTCGTTTTGATGGCTTTATTGCGAACCCAGGCAATCGCCGTTCTCGAATCAGAATACAAAGGGTAGGGGCAATCTAATTTCTTTAAGTAGGCCAAGCCGTGAACGATGGCTAAAAACTCACCTAAGTTGACGGTGCCTTCTGGAAATGGTCCACGCGCAAATAAGACTTCTTTTGTTTCGGTATTTACACCTTGGTACTCCAAAACGCCTGGATTGCCGGCGCAGGCCGCATCTACCGAAATGCTCGGAATGATGAATTTAGCTGCGTTTAATCGGGGAGTTTTAGTCTTCGATGCTGGTGACACACTGGCCCAATAGTTCTTTTTAGCCGCGCTTTCTGCTTCGTTTTTTGACTCAAAAGACTTGTATTGCGCACCCGCATAGCCTTTGATGTTTTTCTCGGTCTCTGCCCAGGAATCAAAGATTCCGGTCTGATGACCCGCCCAAATCACATAGTATTTTTGTTTTTTGGCCATCTACATCAAACGTGATTTAAAGATCTTAATCGCTATCGCAATCAAAATTACCCCAAAGATTTTACGCAAAATCTGCGTCCCTGCATTCCCTAATTTCTTCTCAATCCAAACGCTTGAGCGTAAAACGATATAAATAAACACCAGGTTGATAAATATACTAACAATGATATTTTCCTCCTCAAACTGTGATTTCAAGGAGATCAAAGTGGTCATCGTTCCAGCACCCGCAATAATCGGAAACGCTAAAGGCACGATCGAATGAGTATTCGTTTCAATTTCCTCACTCTTAAAGATGCTGCGGCCCAAAGTCATCTCCATACCGATCAGGAAAATGATCAATGCACCCGCCATCGCGAACGAATTCGTATCAACCCCTAATAAATGCAAGATGAATTTTCCCGCAAAGAAAAATCCAATCATAATGATTCCAGAGGCCAAAGTCGCTTGACCCGGGTGAATATCACCATTCTTTTTTCTTAGTTCGATGATAATTGGAATCGATCCTAAAATATCGATGACCGAAAATAAAATCAGCGAGGAGGAGAGAATCTCTTTTGAATTAAAGTTCATGTCTGATGGTTTTGATGAGTGTTTCAATGTCTTCCACGGTATGTGACGGGAAATTAGCAATTCGGAAACTCGAATTTTTCCATTCTCCATATCCTTTGCCCAGTTCGATGTCCGCAGCTTGACAACGGGCATGCAAGGCCTGAATCTTCTCTGCTGGCCCTTTTAAGGCTAAAACAGTAGGCAAGCGTAGGTCTTCTCTTGAAATTAAGAAGCTAAATTCGCTTTGTTGATCCCAAAAATCTGTCCAGATTTTCATTTTTGCCAACGTAGCGCGATGTGTTTCTGTTAAAGATGGAAGCTGTTGAGTTAGACGATAAACTAGGTAAATACCTAACACATTCGGTGTTATTTGCGTTTGAAAGAGGCGTCTATTCTCTTCTAAAAACAAGACATCGTTGTAATGAGTAGCGCGTCCCACTTCTTTCGCGCGTGCTAAAGCTTTAGGGGAGCAGATCAGTAGACCCAATCCTGCTGGAATTCCGATACATTTCTGCACTGAGGCCAGCCAAACATCTGCCTCTAACCAAGGCAATTCAATGCCTCCCATCGAGGAAGTGGCATCCACGGCTATGATACCGTCATCTGCTAATTGAAAATCAGACCGACGAATTTGCTGTCCAGTCCCATTTGAAGTTTCACTTTGGACTATACATAAAGTGTCACCATCAATAGGTCCTAATTGCTGCCCAATTTCAGCAAGACTTTGGTCTAATGTAAACTCAAATGAATCTGCTGTTGCTTTCGAATACTGTGCCCATTTCTTGCCAAAAGCGCCATTATACAGGTGGGTAGACTTTTTTCTGACCAATGACTGAGTAACAATCTCCCAAGCTTCTGTGGCTGAAGAGACAAAATAGATCGTATAATCTGTGGGAATATTCCACTTGCTATGGAGCTCCTGAAAAGTAGCTTCTAACAGTTTCTCGAAGCGTTCACTCCGGTGATTTATACTCACAATACCCTGCTCAAAAGCCTCTTGAATGTATCCAAGGGCCTCTGGATGAACCTTAGAAGGACCAGGGTAGAAAGATAACATGGTTTATAGGAAGGAATAAAGACCTAATTCGTAACCACGTAGGCCTAAACCTACGATGATTCCTTTTGCCTTTGGGCTTAAATAACTGTGATGTCTGAAATCCTCTCGTGCATGTACGTTTGAGATATGTATTTCAATGACCGGCGTTTTAATCGCTGCCACTGCATCACCCA
>JBEBDF010000144.1:0-3166 GCA_041157105.1 Bacteroidota bacterium
TAATTGCTGAATAGTTGGCATTTTGGAATAATTACCGTTTAAATTTTAAAATTCTTTTAATCCCTAAAAGCGCGTAAGACTCAATTGAATAGAGTTCTCCCACACTAATGGGGGTGCAAAGTTAGCAATAAGATATAGAAATCAAAAGGGTAAAATGAAAATTATTTCAAAAAGCCTCGAATCCCCATTTCCAAACCTCTCAGTTCAGCTAAGCCGCGTAAACGACCAATCGCCGTGTAGCCTGGATTCGTCTTCTTCCCTTCTTGTAAATCATCCAGCATGCGGTGACCATGATCTGGGCGGAACGGCAAACGGTAATCTTTGCGACCCGATGCAATCCGTTTATTCTGCTCATTCACTAAACCTTTCATCACTCCGAACATGTCCACATCGCCATCTAAATGATCAGCTTCATGGAAGTTGCCAAATTCATCGCGGCGAGTGGCCCGCAAATGGATGAAATTGAAACGGTGTCCTAAACGCTCGACCATTCCTACTAGGTCATTATCCTCTCTAACTCCATAGCTTCCCGTACAGAAACAAAGTCCATTGACGTTACTTTCGTAAGCATTTAATAATTGAACCGCATCACTTTCTGTACTCACCACGCGCGGCAAACCCAAAATCGGATACGGAGGATCATCTGGGTGAATCGACAAATTAACCCCAGCCTCCTCGGCCGCAGGTGTTATTTCGCGAATGAAATCATATAAGTTTTCACGCAACTCCTTCTCTCCTACCTCTGAGTAGGTATCCAAGGCCTCTTGGAAAGACTTCAACGTAAAGCTTTCCTCTGAACCCGGAAGACCAGCGATGATATTGCGAATTAATTTTTCTTGTTGTGCTGGCGTCGCGGATGCTAACCATTTCTCCGCTCTAGCGATTTGCTCCGCTGTATAATGCTGCTCTGCACCTGGGCGCTTCAAAAGGTAAAGTTCGAAGGCACAGAATTCTGCCGCATCAAATCGAAGACCGGTACTTCCGTCTGGGAAACGGAAATCAAGATCCGTTCTTGTCCAGTCTAAAATAGGCATGAAATTATAGCAAACTAAATCAAGGCCAGCCTGCCCTACATTTCTAAGCGAAGTTTTATAGTTCTCGATATATTGTTTGTAGTTACCTGAACGTGTTTTGATATCCTCGTGAACGGGAATACTTTCGATCACGGACCAGGTCAAACCAGCCGCTTCGATGATCGCTTTGCGCTCGAGAATGTCTTTCAATTCCCACACCTTTCCATTCGGAATTTGGTGCAATGCACTCACGATACCAGTTGCGCCCGCTTGACGGACATCGGATAATTTAACGGGGTCATTTGGTCCAAACCACCTCCAAGTTTGTTCTAAGGCCATATCTTATAGTTTACTATTCTTATAAAGGATTTTATTTGACAATTTTACCTAGTGGTAGATTAAATAAAAAACCTTGCCTGGAAACCGGGCAAGGTTTTTGTAATCAAGCATTTATATACTTCCTTAAAAATCTCTTTCGAAGGGGCGACAAAAATAGGGAGTTTTTTTTCAAACAAAAAAATATCCTAACCATTTTGATGAGCTGGTCGTATTAAATCGGTCACCGTTTTCACTGGGTTGAATGTTTCCAAAGGAACTTCCACAAAAAGCGTGTTCCAATCGGACATCGCCCCATTCCAAAGACCTGGTAATTCCATCGCCTTTAATTCTTTGCCATCCTTCGTTTTATCAGTAATAAAACCGGTGTTCATATCGCGGTAGTTCAATAGGTTTAATCCGCGAGTCGCGCACACTAAATCCACCGGATTGAAGTGGGAGGCTTGGTGGAATTTGGCTTTTTGGGCTTCATCCTTCATATCGATCTGTGCCGACTCCACTAATTGCAAAGTGAAATTCCCTTTCGCATCCTGGCACCAAAATGGGCCTCCACCGGGCTCACCAGTATTTTTTACTACCCCACATACGCGGGTAGGACGAGCTAAAATGGCACGAATTTGTGAGACTTTTTCGGTTTGCTTTAGGAGCGCGAAATCTGCTGACGGAACAAAGCCTAAATAGGTAGCCATCTCTTGTAATGCCTCCTTTATAGTTGTCTCTGTTGGATTTTCTTGCAGTTGCTTATCGAGGTGTTCGATGCCTTCCAAAATCCAAAGCAACAATCCTCCTAACGCTTTCTTGTATTCTATCGTAGGTTGCTTCAATACATCCGGAACGACATTGTCGATATTTTTAATAAAAATGATATCCGCTTTTAGATCATTTAAGTTCTCCAGTAAGGCGCCGTGGCCAGCGGGTCTGAAAAGAAGTGACCCATCTGCCTCGCGGAACAAGGTATTATCTGGATTTACTGCGACGGTATCTGTCGCGGGTTTTTGTTCAGAGAAGGTGATTTCGAATTCGATACCTGTTTTTGTGGACCATTTCGGAGCAAGTTTGGCAACCAATTCCTCAAAACCAGTACGGTGTTCAGGCGAAACCGTAAAGTGCAATCGGGCATTTTTGCCGTTTGAGGCGTAGGCCGCCGCCTCCACGATATGTTCCTCTAATGGAGTTCGAGCTCCTTCTGGATAAGAATGGAAGGCGAGAAGGCCTTTGGGTTTTTGGCCATAATCCATGCCCTGCTTACCCAATAGATGGGTTAAAATCTCCGCCGATTCATCTTTTTCTTGAATGAAATTTTTTAGCTCGTCATAAAAAGCGAAGTGATCAAGCTCATCAAAGAACTTCGTGCACTCCTTATTCTCCTGTCCGGACGATAAAAACTCGAATAAGGATTTAAACATACGTGTAGCGGCACCAGAGGCTGGCACCATCTTTAAAATCGAGAGCGCCGATTTTTGCTGGTCGAAACGATCGATAAATTCCTGACGTTGTGCATCCGTAAATTGAAAAATCCCGTTTCCGATGGAGGCTGATTTTGCCAAATTCATCCAGGGGAAACCTGACTTAAAATAATCAACTTGTTGATTAACTTCCGCAGGTGCAATTCTACGTTTCGATAATTGAACTAAATCCTTCTCTGATAACATACACGCTTTCTTTTATGTCTAAAAATAAGAATTTCTTAGCAGGAATTCCTAAAAATCTGCTCGAGGAGTTCATTCTTTTTTGGTAGATTTGTTTAGACGATGGCAGAGATCAATGACATATTGCAAAAATACTGGGGACATACCTCCTTTAGACCCTTGCAGGAG
>JBEBDF010000145.1:0-3091 GCA_041157105.1 Bacteroidota bacterium
TTGTATAAATTCCTAAAACGAGGGATATAACCAGAATTAGGACGACCACCGGAAGTCTTGTAATCTAAATATCCTTCATACTCTGCTGAAAGCGAGGCACGGTAATTATGGAAAGCCACGTGCGTTCCTAAAAGACCGCTGTCGTTACCTAATCCATTCGGGAATCGAGATGACTTCGAGTTCAACAAGATTAAATTGGTATTTAATGCCGCTGCCGTCACGAAAATCACCTTCGCATAGTACTCTACCATCTCCTTTGTATGGGCATCCACTACGCGCACACCTACTGCTTTTTGTTTCTGCTCATCATAAATAATGGAATGAACCACCGAATCAGTTCTGAGCGTCATATTTCCGGTCTTCGCAGCCCAAGGTAAAGTAGATGAGTTAGCGCTGAAATAACCGCCGTAAGGGCAGCCTCTTTGGCATAAATTACGACCTAAACAGGTTCCACGACCTTGTTGAAAGTGAATAGCACGAGGCTCCGTTAAATGCGCGCAACGACCGATAATCACGTGGCGATCGGAATACAAACGCTTCATTTCTTTTTGGAAATGCTTCTCTACGCAGGTTAACTCCATCGGTGGCAAGAAATCACCATCCGGTAAAGAGTCTAATCCATCTTTATTTCCTGATATACCCGCAAAATGCTCCACGTAGGAATACCAAGGATCAATTTCCTTATAAGTAATGGGCCAAGGCACCGCAAATCCATCGCGTGCAGGACCATCAAAATCCAACTGAGACCAACGCTGTGTTTGACGAGCCCATAAGAGCGATTTACCTCCTGTTTGGTAACCTCTAATCCAATCAAATGGCTTATCCTGAATGTAGGGATGCTCCTTATCTTTCACAAAAAAGTGCTTGGCATCCTCGCGGAAGGCATAACACTTCGAAATGGTCGGATTCTCGTCTATCTCTTGTTTCGTTAATTGACCCCGGTGTTCAAATTCCCAGGGGCTCATCAACGTCGTCGGATAATCTTCATTATGCGTTACTTTTCGTCCTCTTTCCAGCACCAAAGTCTTAATTCCCCTATCACAAAATTCTTTAGCTGCCCAGCCGCCCGCCATACCAGAACCGATAACAATCGCTCCATACGTACGTTTCTCCGCGTTAGTTAAAATATTCATACGTAAGTTTATTTTTTAAGAGGTTCACAGCCATTGAAAAATCCTGGTGCCATCACATAGTTCAAATGATTAACCATTACATACTCCGTAGACATATACCCTTGAATAGTAAGTCCTTTCAATGTTTTCATCGCTTTTTGCGCGTCTGAACCCATTTTACCTTGTTCGATTTGGAAAAACAATGCTTCCTTCTCTGACTCAGATATCTTTTCTATCGAAGGCAAAGCAGCCAAGGCATTCGCTAAGTTCTCAGACGTTTTAGGCTCATAACAATCGCGAAGCATAACTTTCACGAAGGCGGGAACTCCCAAAGAGACCGCTCCAGGTATGCTGGATTCTGGGATAATCACTCCCATCCAATTTTTCAATAAAGCTTCTTGATCAGCGCTCCACTGAATTTTAGGTGCATCAGCAGCTTTTAAGTCGGTAAAAACAACACTGCCTAAGGTAGCCAGCGCCATTCCTTTCACCCAACTACGGCGTGAAATAGTTTTCATAATTTTTATCTAGGTTTATATATTAATCAAATAATAGCCAACGAACACCATAACCGAAAGAACGAGGCATCGCCTGATGTAAGTAAGCTGTATAGTAATTCGAATTTAACAATCCTTGCGATACATTCTGCATCTTAAAGAAAAGTCGAACCCTATTAATGCGTAAAGTCACGTAAGCATCCGCTTGAACAAAGGCTGGAATCTCATAGCGATCCTGCAAATGGTATTGCTGAATGGTAGGCATAAAGGCGTCCGCATAATAAGCCGATTGATGCTGTACATCTATCCCAAACTGCATATATAATAATTTCTTGTATTGCACATTCAACGCCAGATTCGCACTTGCCACTAAATTAGGCATCCTTAATACATTTGGTCCCGTTTTCGTGTTCGCTAAGACCAATGTAGACCATTCAAAGCGTTTAAACGTCCCACCAGCAGAAAATCCTGTTCTAAATACTCCAATCCCCTCTGATGTTTGTTTGGCGGTTGCCAAAGTATCGAAATAAACATAATTCGATATCCGTTGTATCGTTGCTGTAGGGCGGAAATAGACCTGCTTCGTATGAATGTCTAAACTTCCTGTCAGCTCATCAAATGACACATTAGTCAATGATTGATCCCAGCGAAAAGCCGCATTATTTGTCCAATTCTGTGCCATTGACGGACTGATGGAAGTCCGACTCGCTTTCACTTGAAAGAAGGGCGAACTAAAATTAGCTTGCAAGCGATAGTCGGAACCTAACAGATATTCTCCATCCGCTGTAAAATCAATTTTATCATTAAACTTCTGCTGCAGAAACAAGCCCACATAGTTTTCTAAGCGATTTCTTCGAGAGCCAGCCATCGGATTATTCAAGTCCCAATAGCGTTGTTTGAAATAGGTACGGTAGGTAAAACCTCTAAAGATTCCTTTGAAACCTGTTTGATGCGAATAGGACTGCCATTGATTTTCGTTATACAATGAATCCGTCTGGGTACCGTAATTTTTAGGGTAATAGGCATTCGAGAGATTAGTCACAAAATCCATGTCCTTGAATTTTGCCGCCCGATTTTCTACATCCACCCGTTGGAAAAACTGCAAGCCTTTAAATCCGATGAACTCGTGGTAGAAATGGAATTTAAGAAAGGAATCATTTGATTGAGCGCCTGCACTCGAAAAAAGGGCGCCATTATCCGTGTACTTCAACGCAGACGTCGGATCTAACCCATTTAATAGTTGAACACCGCCTTGATCCTGAATACCCATATCGAAATAATTTAGGTGAGATAGCAAACGGTAGCGGTTATTTCGGGTTCTGAAATTCGTCTGAAACAAGACTCCCCACTGTTCCGTAAGCGTCTGATTCCCAGATTTATATTTCTGATCTGTTAAAAACTTATCCGAAACCTGTCGCTGAATCTCGAATCCCATATTCCAAAGGGAGTCAATATTTCGAGCAAAGGTGAAGTTTAATCGGG
>JBEBDF010000146.1:0-3053 GCA_041157105.1 Bacteroidota bacterium
TCCCTTGCCTAGTTTTTCGAGTAAAGTGATGGTTAATTGGCCACCTAAATGCTCTCTAAACTCGTTCAGTCCGTTCGTTAAGTTTACTTTATCGTTTTCTGCCAAAGCCGGGTGGAAAATAGCAAAACCTAATTTTTGTAATAAATCCAAAATGCGGTCTACCTCTTCTTTTGTTAAATAACCCTTCAGGTGTGAATAAACGCTGTCCAAGGCAATGCCGATCGCCACCGCTTCGCCGTGACGGATTTTGAAATCACTTAAGTATTCTAATTTATGTGCCGCCCAATGTCCAAAGTCCAAGGGTCTAGCTGATCCTAATTCAAAAGGATCTCCGCTGGCAATGTGCTGCATGTGCAACGAGGCACAGCGGTAAATCTGCTCGATCATCACCGTTTTATCCCGCTGATTCATCGTATCGGCATTTACTTCTAACCAGGTAAAGAAGCTGATGTCTTTGATGAGGGACACTTTCACTGCTTCTGCTATTCCAGAACGCCAATCGCGCTCTCCTAAGCTTTCAAGGAAAATGTAATCATTGAATACAGCCACTGGAGGTGCAAAAGTCCCAAGGAAATTCTTTTTACCTAAGTAGTTGACACTGTTTTTAACTCCCACACCTGAATCATTTTGAGACAAGACAGTCGTAGGAATTCGGATGAATTTAACGCCTCTGTGAGAGATTGCTGCTGCATATCCGGCCATGTCTAAAAAGGCACCTCCACCGATGCAAGCCACAAAAGAATGGCGATCAATGCCGTGCTCATCTAAGGCCCGAATCACTTCTTCGTAAAACCGAGGGTCATTTTTGCAAACCTCTCCTCCGGGTAATACTAAAATTTCAGGGGCTAAATCAGCTGGCGAATGCGTTTGGAAATAGGCTACAATTTCAGCCGTAAGGTTGGGTTGAATATCTGTTACCCCTTTATCTATAACGAAAAGGATTTTCTTTCGAAAAGAAGGGTTGCCGTAGTTTTGAATGAAATCCGCAAAAACGCGATTTTCTGCCGCAAACAGACGCTCTGTGAAGAATACCTCGTAGGAATACGGTACTTGAAAATGTTGTTTTAAGGATTGCATAGGTTTACGTAACGGCGAATTTCTTAGCTAAACCCAAAGATACGGGTAATAAGGCTAAAACAAAGAGGGCGATGATCCATTGTCCGCTCGATGCTACCCAAGCTGCATTCATCAATATAAGGGTTAAAACCCCCGTTTTTACTGTTAATCCGATGTTTTTGCCGATTGGTTCTACTATCGCTATGCGTAATTTTCTAAAAATCAGGATAAAGTGGGCTAGCACAAAAAAGAGCGCAAATTCAATTTTTTCTGCAAAATAAAGCTGCGAGATATGGACAAGTAAAAACAAGAATCCAGCAAAATAGAGGGTAATCGCTTTGCCACCATGAACCTCACCCCGACTCACTAGGGTAATCGCCGCAATGTAAATCAGAGGAATAAGGATGACTGGAAAATGCTCTAACACACCTAATTCATAAACGCTCATCCCTAAAAGTAAATTATAGGCACGGCATAAACCCATATTGATAGGGCCAAAAATCCGCATGTGCTTCCCTTTCCAATCGTAAAATAACGCTAAAAGGGTAATCAAAATGGCTATAATTCCACTTAATCGGCTTTGCCAGAACGCGAGGAAAATGCCAAGCGCTAACAAAAGTATTCCACCGAAAATAGCTTCAGAGCGTTTAATTCGCCCGCTCGGCAAGGCTCTCTCCGGTCTTTCCGTCGCATCTAATTCGTGATCAAAAATGTCATTGAATACTACGCCACCGGCATAGAGGCACATGCTAGAAAGTCCTAAAAATAGGGCAGGGTAGAACTGGTAATCTAATCGCCCAAAAGTAAATCCCACGATCGCTAAGCCCGCCATAATATCGGACAAGGCAGTCACAACATTAGCAGGTCGCGTTAATTCAGCAAAGGCTCTTAATTTGCTCATTAGCGGATGAAGATGGAGTTTTTGTCAACTCGAGGAGCTTGGCCACCCCGTAAAACGGTATTGCCATTGAACTTCAAAGATTGATCAATTTCTAAGCCATGAATGAAATCTGCTTCGTTGATCTGTCCGCTTTGGGCGAAAGAATCTAGGGCGTTTTGGTAAGTCACCTTCTGAATATCTGCTTCTGAAATTCCTTTAATTTTCATCAAGGCAGCTGTTTTAGGAATCGCTAAGGGATCGGAAATGCCCCAGTCAGCAGCGGAATTCACCATAATTCGCTCCGAACCGTATTGTTTTACAATCTCTACCATTCGCTCATTTCCCATCTTTGTAAAGGGATAAATGGTGAATGCGGCATAGAAACCTTGGTCTAAAACAGACTTCACCGTCTCCTCATTATTGTGATCAATCACCACCATATGAGGCGCTAAGCCATGTTCTAAAGCGATGGCCATGCTGCGTTCCGTCCCCTTTTTCTTATCTCTATGCGGTGTATGGACTTGCACCGGAAAATTCATCTCTTTGGCTAATTCGAGTTGTGCCCGGTAGTATTTTTCTTCTGCTGCTGTTTGGTCATCAAAACCAATTTCACCGACACCCACCACACCTTCTTTTTGAAGGAAAAGGGGTAAAATTTCCATCACTTCCTCCGCTAGGGCTTCATTATTAGCCTCTCTCGAGTTTAAACCGATGGTGCAATAATGCTTTATGCCAAACTGAGACGATCTAAAACGTTCCCAACCCACTAAACTCGCAAAATAATCCTTGAAGGAAGCTAAACCCGTACGTGGTTGACCTAACCAAAAAGCCGGTTCAATAATCGCCACCACACCTGCATCGGCCAAAGCTTGGTAATCATCCGTCGTACGCGAAGTCATGTGCACGTGTGGATCGAAAAACTTCATCCCCTGCGTGTAGGCTGCAAAGCCACCTTCCACTTCTTGAGCTGTTTGTTTTTCTTCAGAGGATCCTTCGAAATGCGATGGATTTAATGGATGTTCGTTTGGGTTTTGGCACATATTAATAGGCTTTTTCTTCTATTTCTAACTCCTTCCAGGCTTCTAGAGGGCTATTATTGAGGACTAACTGGGCTGCT
>JBEBDF010000147.1:0-3019 GCA_041157105.1 Bacteroidota bacterium
CCTTCGATCAGTTAGAGAAAGACTCTAACCGTGCGGTACAAGTTCCTGCTTCTTTAGTGTTGCAGTCGATTGAATACAACGTAATGAACGATAATGGTCGTCCATTCTCAGCAGAGATGCGTTGGAATCAGTTCTATTGCTCTAACTATAATTATTATGCAAATAATGAATATAATTTAGGCCAAATGCCCAACCAATATACTACGTTGAAAAACGTAGTAAAGATGGAAGAAGAAGCGAAGAAATTAGGCTTAGCCGATGTGAATGGTTACTCTGCCTTAGGCAAGTTCTTCCGTGCTTATTTCTTCGATCAAATGTCGAAGCGTGTGGGTGATTTACCTATGACGGATGCGTTAAAAGGAATTGCTAACACAGCTCCGAAGTACGATTCACAGAAAGTAATCTACGTTCAAATCTTAAAGTGGTTAGATGATGCAAATGCAGATTTGACTACCTTGATCGCGAAGGGTGAAACAGTTTCAGGAGATTTCTATTTCGGTGGAGATTTGAAGAAATGGCAAAAAGTAGTGAACGCCTACCGTTTACGTGTATTGATCACGTTGTCTAAAAAAGATACAGATGCAGAATTAGGTGTTAAAGCGAAGTTTGCTGAAATGGTAACGAACGCTACTAAATACCCAATGATGGCGTCTAACGCGGAGTCTTTACAATTTGTTTGGAACTCATTCAATAAGTATCCATCTAACCCGGATAACTTTGGTTTCGATGCGACACGTCAAAACATGGCTTCTACTTATGTAGGGTTCTTAACTTCTATTCAAGATCCACGTGTGATGGTGACTTGTGAGCCAGCAGGTTCGGATTTGAAAGCAGGAAAATTGCCATCTGATTACACCGCTTACCGTGGTGCTGGTTCAGGTGATAATATTGATGACATGGCGAAGAATGCAGGTCTTTCGAATGGGGCAGGTTTTGCTCCTGGGATCTATTCTTTCCAAAGTCGTTCACGTTACTACCAAAACTACACAGGTGAAAATACATTCATCGTGGGATATCCTGAATTATGTTTCAACATCGCTGAAGGATATGCACGTGGTTGGGCTACAGGTTCTGCCGAGGATTGGTACAAGAAAGGTATCAAAGCTTCTCATGCATTCTATGGTATCGTAGAAGGAGCAAATACATTCACGTATTCTAAAACGGGTACAAGAGATGCAGCTGACCAAACGAAGTATTCAGTTAATTTTAACTTCGATACGTATTATGCACAGTCAGCTGTTGCTTATGATGCAACGAATGCTATCCAGAAAATCGTTTCTCAGAAATACGCTGCTTTCTTCATGAACTCAGGTATGGAAGCATATTTCAACTGGAGAAGAACAGGTTTCCCAGCATTCTCTTCAGGAGTAGGTAACGGAAACTCAAATCGTATCGCGCAACGTTGGATTTATCCAACCACTGAGCGTACGGCAAATGCGACAAACTACACAGCAGCTATTACTAGCCAATACGCTGGGAAAGATGATATCAACGATATCATGTGGTTGAACAAATAATTGATGAAGTATAAATAAAAAGTGGGGGACATTGCCCCCCCTTTTTTTAATCAGCCTAAAAATGAAAAAATTACTTTCTATAATCTTCTTGGGAGGACTTGTTTTTGCTTGTAAGCAAGAAAGCATGTTAGATGTGCAAAGTGATCCTCAAATTTATCAATTCAAAGAAATTAGTTCGATTGCTTTAGGAGGCTTAGGAGCCTCTGAAATTTCGGCCTATGACCCATCCACTAAAAAACTATTCGTCGTTAATAATTCATCGGTTAATAAAATTGATGTAATAGACTACGCAAATCCAGCTAGCCCTAAATTAATTACCAGTATTCTCATGGCTCCATATGGAGGTTTTGTGAATAGTGTTGCGGTGGCTAACGGAAAATTAGCGGCAGCTATTGAAGCAACAAATAAGCAAGCAAATGGTAAATGTGTCATTTTTAACACGGTAGATTTATCAGAAATCAAACAAGTGACGGTAGGAGCTTTACCCGATATGGTAACCTTCTCTCCGGATGGTAATATTATCATGACAGCGAACGAAGGTGAGCCTTCGGATGATTATACTGTGGATCCTGAGGGTTCTATTTCAATCATTTCCATTAATGCTGGGTATGCGGTAAAAACCTTAAATTTTGCTGGATTCGAGCCGTATGCTGCCATTTTAAAGGCAAAAGGTTTCCGCGTTTTTGGTAAAGGAGCTACCCTAACTAAAGATGTAGAGCCGGAGTATATTACGATCTCAGCAGATTCTAAAACAGCTTGGGTGACTTTGCAAGAAAATAATGGGATTGCTAAAGTGGATCTTAATACACAAAATATTACCGATGTTTTCCCACTCGGATTCAAAGACTATAGCACCTTAAATAACGCATTCGATTTTAGCGACAAGGATTCGAAGGTATTATTCTCTTCTTACGCAAAAATCAAGGGAATTTACATGCCAGATGCCATTGCCGTGTATGAAAAAGGGGGCATTCCTTATTTGTTTACCGCCAATGAAGGGGATGCAAGAGAGTACTCCGCTTTTGCAGAAATCAAACGCGTAAAAGATATCAAATTAGATTACAATAATTTCGTTACGGGTGATGCATTAAAATTAGAACCAGCTTTAGGGCGCTTAAATATCACAACGACGTTAGGTGACACAGACGGTGACGGAGATTTTGATGAGTTATACTCCTTAGGTGGAAGATCCATGAGTGTATGGAATGGTTTAACCGGAAAGCAAGTTTTCGACACAGATAATGAAATTGATCATCGCTCCATTCTTGCAGGACTTTATGACGATGCAAGATCAGATGACAAAGGCTCTGAACCGGAAGGAATTGCGGTAGGTAAAATAGGCTCACGCATGTATGCTTTCGTGGGATGTGAGCGCACGGATGCTGTCATGATTTACGACATCACTATACCGACTCTTCCCTTGTATAAAATGACTTTGAAGACGGGTGATGCTCCTGAGGGAATCATCTTTATTCCGGCTGAAAAAAGTCCAAATGGCTTAC